>NZ_JBIUHC010000080.1:0-47232 GCF_044627735.1 Cupriavidus sp. CuC1
CACTTGAAGCGAAGCCCATGGTGTTTTCCAGCACGCAGGCGTAACGAGCGCCCGCCCTCTCCCCCAGCCCCTCTCCCGCACGCGGGAGAGGGGAGCGAGACAGCGCAGATCCGGCTTTGTCAGCAAGCTGAGACGGCGGACATTGTCCGCCGTGTTTATTGGGCCATCAGCCGCTACGCCCCCATCGCCTCCACCATGGTCTTGCCCAGCTCGGCCGGCGAGCGTGCTACCCGGATGCCCGCAGCGCGCATGGCGTCGATCTTGGCCTCGGCCGTACCCATGCCCCCGGAGATGATCGCACCCGCATGCCCCATGCGGCGTCCCGGCGGGGCGGTGGTGCCGGCAATAAAGCCCACCACGGGTTTGACGCGCCCGCCGCTGCGCGCATCCTGCAGGAACAGCGCCGCTTCCTCTTCCGCCGAGCCGCCGATCTCGCCGATCATGATGATGCCTTCGGTGTCATCGTCCGCCAGGAACAGCGCCAGGCAATCGATGAAACTGGTGCCATTGACCGGATCGCCGCCAATGCCGATGCAGGTGCTCTGCCCGAGCCCCGCGGCGGTGGTTTGCGCCACGGCCTCATAGGTGAGGGTGCCGGAACGGGAGACCACGCCGATCTTGCCGGGGCGGTGGATATGGCCCGGCATGATGCCGATCTTGCACTGGCCCGGGGTGATCACGCCCGGGCAGTTGGGCCCGACCAGGCGGCTGCCGGATGCGCAGAGCGCGCGCTTGACCCGCACCATGTCGATCACCGGGATGCCTTCGGTAATGCACACGATCAGGCCGATGCCGGCATCCACGGCTTCCAGGATGGCGTCGGCAGCGAAGGGCGGTGGCACATAGATGACCGAGGCGTCGGCGCCGGTGCGCGCTACCGCGGCGGCCACGGTGTCGAACACCGGCAGCCCCAGATGCGTCTGCCCGCCCTTGCCGGGCGTCACGCCCCCGACCATGCGCGTGCCATAGGCCGCCGCCTGCTCGGAATGGAAGGTGCCTTGCGCGCCGGTAAAGCCCTGGCAGATCACCTTGGTGCCTTGATGGATCAGTACGGCCATGTCATTGCCCTCCCTGGATTTGAACGTGTCCTTGAGCGACCTTCACGGCCTTGACCACCTTCTCGGCAGCGTCGGCAAGATGATCGGCCGACAGGATCGGCAGTCCCGAGTCGCGCAGGATGGCCTTGCCGAGTTCCACGTTGGTGCCTTCTAGCCGGACCACCAGCGGCACCATGAGGTCGATCTCGCGCGCGGCGGCCACGACGCCTTCGGCAATCACGTCGCAGCGCATGATGCCGCCAAAGATGTTCACCAGGATGCCTTTGACCTTGGGGTCGTCCAGGATCAGGCGAAAGGCCGCCGTCACGCGCTCCTTGGTGGCACCTCCACCCACGTCGAGGAAGTTGGCCGGCTCGCCGCCGTAGAGCTTGATGATGTCCATGGTGGCCATGGCCAGCCCGGCACCGTTGACCATGCAGCCGATGCTGCCGTCGAGCTTGACGTAGTTGAGCCCATGACGGGCCGCGGCGGCCTCAAGCGGGTCTTCCTCGGTCTCGTCGCGCAGGGCTTCGATATCCGGATGGCGATAGAGCGCGTTGTCGTCGAAGTTGAACTTGGCGTCGAGCGCAATCACGTCGCCCGCGCGCGTGACCACCAGCGGGTTGATTTCCACTACCGAGGCGTCCAACTCGGTAAAGGCGCGATAGGCGGACAGGATAAAGCGCGAGGCGGCGCTTACCTGCTTGCCGGCGAGCCCCAGCCCAAAGGCCAGGCGGCGCGCGTGGAAGGGCTGGATGCCGCTGGCCGGATCGATTGCCACCTTCAGGATCTTCTCCGGCGTGCGGGCTGCCACTTCCTCGATCTCCATGCCGCCTTCAGTCGAGACCATCAGGGTGATGCGGGAGGTGGCGCGGTCGATCAGCATGCCCAGGTAAAGCTCGCGGGCAATCTCACAGCCTTCCTCCACATATAGACGCCGTACCTCGCGCCCGGCTTCCCCGGTCTGCTTGGTGACGAGCACCTTGCCGAGCATCTGCTCGGCCTGCGCACGCACCGCGTCGACGGACTTCACCACGCGTACGCCGCCCTTGCCGCCGGGGTCGCCGGCAAAGCGGCCGGCGCCTCGGCCGCCGGCATGGATCTGGGATTTCACCACCCATGTCGATCCGCCGATCTTGCGCGCCGCGCTGGCGGCTTCCTCCGGAGTAAAGGCAACGGCGCCGCGTGGAACGGCCACGTCGAAGCGCCTGAGCAATTCCTTGGCCTGATATTCGTGAATGTTCACAGTCTCCTCGCTCTCGGTGATGCGCGTGCCGGCGAGCCGCCAAACCGGATAGTCCGACAAGACGCGCTGTGAAATATGGTATGTAATATATCAACGTTAAACAAGGCCGCTTTGCCTGTCCAGGCAGCGTGAGGTGGCGAGCAGTTCCAACCCATGAGGAATCGGAATGGATGCCGGCAGACTCAGCAATTTCGCTTATTTACCAACCAGTTTGGGCCGGATTGCTGCATCGCATCGTTGAAACACCTCCCCCAACCCCCAAATTTCACTTGAGCTTCTTTGATATATCACATACCGTATGTCATCAAGATCCCGCGAAAAGGATCGATAGCATCGCAGGACCGGTGACAAGCAGGGCAGGCATCGGCCAGGCAGCCAAGCAGCAAAAGGGCGAAAAGGTGTCGTGACAACGGGCCAGGTCCGCGTCACAGCCTGTCGCAACCCAGTCAACGAGGAGACCAAGACATGTCTGCAGTCGCACCCACGCGGCCCGAATCCACCACGGCCGAAGACACCTTGAAGCAGAAAACCCGCGATGCCGGCG
This sequence comes from Cupriavidus sp. CuC1, assembly GCF_044627735.1. Classification (NCBI taxonomy): domain Bacteria; kingdom Pseudomonadati; phylum Pseudomonadota; class Betaproteobacteria; order Burkholderiales; family Burkholderiaceae; genus Cupriavidus; species Cupriavidus sp. CuC1. The sequence continues at coordinate 2,828 of NZ_JBIUHC010000080.1, forward strand.
TGATTTCAGGCGGCCACCTGGTAGCGCGGGCCCTGAAGAACGAAGGCGTCGACACCATCTTCACGCTGTGTGGCGGCCACATCATCGACATCTACGACGGCTGCGTGGACGAGGGCATCCGTATCATCGACGTACGCCATGAGCAGGTTGCCGCGCACGCGGCGGATGGCTACGCCCGCCAGACCGGCAAGCTGGGCTGCGTGGTGACCACCGCAGGGCCGGGCTGCACCAATGCCGTGACCGGCGTGGCGACGGCCTTCCGCTCGGAGAGCCCGATCATCCATATCGGCGGGCAAGGCGCGCTGTCCCAGCACAAGATGGGCTCGCTGCAAGACCTGCCGCACGTGGACATGATGTCGGCCATCACCAAGTTTGCCGCCACCATCCCCAGCACCGAGCGGGTGGCGGACATGATCTCGATGGCGGCGCGCGAATGCTTCAATGGCGCCCCCGGCCCGGCTTACCTGGAAATCCCGCGTGACGTGCTCGACCGCGAAGTCGATGTGTCGCGCGCGGTGATTCCGCGCCCCGGCCACTATCGCGCCTCCACCAGGTCGATTGGCGATCCGAGGGATATCGAGCGCCTGGCCGACGTCCTGGTCAATGCCGAGCGCCCGGCCATCCTCTATGGCCAGCAGGTCTGGACCGCGCGCGGCCATGAAGAAGCCATCGCGTTGCTCAAGGGCCTGGATATTCCCGGCTACTTCAACGGCGCCAGCCGCGGCTTGCTGCCGCCGGGCGATCCGCATCACTTCGACCGCACCCGTACGCAAGCTTTCGCCAATGCCGACGTGCTGATCATCGTGGGCACGCCGTTCGACTTCCGCATGGGCTACGGCAAGCGCATCAGCAAGGAACTGACGCTGGTGCAGATCGATATGGACTACCGCACGGTGGGCAAGAACCGCGAGATCGACCTTGGCCTGGTGGGCGACCCCGGCGCGATCCTCGGCGCGGTGCTGCAGGCCGCCAGCGGGCGCATCAAGAACGACAAGCGCCAGGCGCGCCAGAAGTGGATGGGCCAGCTGACCGAAGCCGAGGCCGTGGCGGCCGAGAAGCTGATGCCGCTGTTCCGCTCGGAAAACACGCCGATCCATCCTTACCGCGTGGCGTATGAGCTCAACGAGTTCCTGTCGGACGACACCGTCTATATCGGCGACGGCGGCGACGTGGTGACCATCTCCGCGCAGGCGGTGCGCCCCCGCCGTCCCGGGCAGTGGATGGACCCGGGCGCGCTGGGCTCGCTGGGCGTCGGCACTGGCTTTGCCATCGCCGCTGGCCTCGCCAACCCGGACAAGGAAATCCTCTGCTACTACGGCGACGGCTCGTTCGGCATGACGGCCTTCGACATGGAGACCGCCAACCGTTTCGGGGTGCCTTACCTGGCGGTGATCGGCAACAACTCGGCGATGAACCAGATCCGCTACGGCCAGCTTGCCAAGTACGGCGAGGAGCGCGGCAATGTGGGCAACCTGCTGTCGGACGTGCCGTTCTCCAAGTTCGCCGAAATGCTCGGCGGCTACGGCGAGGAAGTGCGCGACCCGGGCAAGATCGCCGGCGCGCTGCAGCGCGGGCGCGAGGCGGTGCAGCGCACCGGCAAGTCCGCCGTGATCAATATCTGGGTGGACCCGCGCGAGTACGCGCCGGGCACCAAGAACCAGACCATGTACAAGTAACCCCGGCGCAAGGAGACAAGACCATGAACAAGGCACTCGAAGGTGTGCGGATCCTGGACATGACGCATGTGCAGGCCGGCCCTTCGGCCACCCAGCTGATGGCATGGCTGGGGGCCGACGTGATCAAGGTGGAGTTGCCGGGGCGCGGCGACATCACGCGCAGCCAGCTGCGCGATGTGCCCAATGCCGACAGCCTCTATTTCACGATGCTCAACTCCAACAAGCGCAGCCTGACGCTCAATATGAAGACGCCGGAAGGCAAGGCGCTGCTGGAAGACCTGGTGCAGCGCTGCGACGTGCTGGTGGAGAACTTCGGCCCCGGCGTGCTGGATCGCGCCGGCTTCGACTGGGACCGCCTGCAGACGCTCAACCCGCGCCTCATTTATGCATCGATCAAGGGCTTCGGCCCGGGACCGTACGCGGATTGCAAGGCGTATGAGAACGTGGCCCAGTGCATGGGCGGCTCGGCCAGCACCACCGGCGCGGCGGATGGCGCGCCCACGGTCACCGGCGCCCAGATCGGCGACTCCGGCACGGGCATCCACTGCGTGGTCGGCATCCTTGCCGCGCTGCTGCATCGCGAGCATTCCGGGCGCGGGCAGCGGGTGGAAGTGGCCATGCAGGATTCGGTGCTCAACCTGTGCCGGGTCAAGCTGCGCGACCAGCAGCGCCTGGCCGCCGGCCCGATGCGCGAGTATCCCAACCAGGCGTTCGACGATTTCGTGCCGCGCGCCGGCAATGCCTCCGGCGGCGGCCAGCCCGGCGCGGCGCTGCGCTGTGCCCCAGGAGGCGCCAACGACTACGTCTACGTGATCGTCCAGCCGCAGGGCTGGGAGCCGCTGATGCGCCTGTGCGGCAGGGAAGACCTGATCACCCATGCGCAGTTCGCCACACCGGAGGCCCGCCTCAAATGCCTGGAAGAGTGCTTCTCCATCATCGAGAAATGGACGCGCACGCGCACCAAGTTCGAGGTGATGGAGGCGCTCAATGAGGTCGATGTGCCGTGCGGCCCGATCCTGTCGATGAAGGACCTGATCGAGGACAAGTCGATGTACGAGCGTGGCTACCTGGTGGAGCTGGACCACCCGGAGCGCGGCCAGTACGTGCAGCTTGGCTGCCCGATCACGCTGTCTGCGTCTCCCGTGGAGGTGGAGCGCTCGCCGCTGCTGGGCGAGCACACGGAGGAAATCCTCGACTGGCTGGGCCGCACGCCGTCGCAGATCGCAGCCTTGCGTGCTGCCGGGGCAGTCTGACGCCCTGAGCGTCCCAGCGTACTTCAAGCACTTCCCTGACTGAGTTCACACAGCCGCCCGCCCTCGCGTCCCACGCGAGGGCGCGGACCGGCTCATCCCTACGCAATCCATGAACAGATGGAGACCTGGCATGGCACACAACAAGGACGCGGTGCGCAAGATCCTCGCCGCCGTGAAGGAAGACGGCCGCAATGCACTGACAGCGCCCGAGGGCAAGCTGGTTTGCGACGCCTATGGCATCTCGGTGCCGGGCGAGGGCGTGGCGAAGTCGCCGACCGGTGCGGTCGGGCTGGCCGACAAGATGGGGTATCCGGTGGTGCTCAAGATCGTATCGCCCGACATCCTGCACAAGACCGAGGCGGGCGGGGTGCTGGTGGGCCTGAAGAGCGCGGCGGATGTGGAGAGCGGTTACCTGACCATCATCGAGAACGCGAAGAAGTACGACGCCAAGGCCAATATCGTTGGCGTGCAGGTGCAGCAGATGATTGCCGGCGGGCAGGAGGTGATCATCGGCGCGGTCACCGATCCGTCGTTCGGCAAGCTGGTGGCCTTTGGCCTCGGCGGCGTGCTGGTGGAAGTGCTGAAGGACGTCACGTTCCGCATGGCCCCGGCCAGCCAGGAGGATGCGCTGTCGATGCTCGATGGCATTGCCGCAGCCGAAGTGCTCAAGGGCGTGCGCGGCGCCGACCCGGCCAATCGCGAAGCACTGGCCGGCATGATCCAGCGGGTCTCCGAGCTGGTGAGCGATTTCCCGGAAATCTCGGAGCTGGACCTGAACCCGGTGTTCGCCAGCAGGGACGGTGCCATTGCCGCGGACGTGCGCATCGTGGTGGACTTCGCGCCGCAGCCGCAGCGCTATCGCCCCAGCCAGGAAGACATCGTCAGGCAGATGAACCGCATCATGCGTCCCGATTCGGTGGCCGTGATCGGCGCATCGAACGAGAACGGCAAGATCGGCAACTCGGTGATGAAGAACCTGATCAACGGCGGCTACCAGGGCAAGATCTACCCGATCCATCCCAAGGGCGGCGAGATCATGGGCATGACCGCCTACAAGAGCGTGCTCGATGTGCCGGGCGAGGTGGATGTGGCGGTGTTCGCCATTCCCGCCAAGCTGGTGGCCGGGGCGCTGGAAGAGGTGGGCAAGAAGCATGTTCCGGGCGCCGTGCTGATTCCTTCCGGCTTTGCCGAGACCGGTAATGTGGAAGGGCAGGAGGAGATCGTGGCCATTGCGCGCAAGCACGATGTCCGCTTGATGGGGCCGAATATCTACGGCTTCTACTACACGCCCAAGAACCTCTGCGCCACCTTCTGCACGCCCTACGACATCAAGGGGAAGGCCGCGCTGTCGTCCCAGTCCGGCGGCATCGGCATGGCCATCATCGGCTTCTCGCGCTCGGCCAAGATGGGCGTATCGGCCATCGTCGGGCTGGGCAACAAGTCGGACATCGATGAGGACGATCTGCTGACGTTCTTCGAGCAGGACGACAACACCGAGATCATCGCCCAGCACTGCGAGGACCTGAAAGACGGCCGGGCTTTCGCGCAGGCCGCGCGGCGCGTATCGAAGAACAAGCCGGTGGTGGTGCTCAAGGCCGGGCGCACCAGCATGGGCGCACGCGCCGCCAGCTCGCACACCGGCGCGCTGGCCGGCAACGACAAGATCTACGAGGACGTGTTCAAGCAGTGCGGCGTGATCCGCGCCCGCTCGCTGCGCGACCTGCTGGAGTTCGCGCGCGGCATTCCCAAGCTGCCCACGCCCAAGGGCGAGAACGTGGTGATCATCACCGGCGCCGGCGGCTCGGGTGTGTTGCTGTCGGACGCTTGCGTGGACAACAGCCTGTCGCTGATGACCATGCCGGACGACCTGGATGCGGCCTTCCGCAAGTTCATCCCGCCGTTTGGCGCGGCGGGCAATCCGGTTGACATCACCGGCGGCGAGCCGCCCGCCACGTACAAGAACACCCTGCGCCTGGGCATGGAGGACCCGCGCATCCACGCCATCATCCTGGGCTACTGGCACACCATCATCACGCCGCCGATGGTGTTCGCCAAGCTGGTGGTCGAGGTGAAGGAGGAGATGGCGGCGCGTGGCATCGAGAAACCGATCGTGGCCTCGCTGGCGGGCGACGTGCAGGTGGAGGAGGCTGCCGAATACCTGTACGAGCACGGCGTGCCGTCCTACGCGTACTCGACCGAGATCCCGGTCGCGGTGCTGGGCGCCAAGTACAAGTGGGCCCGAGGCGCCGGCAAGATCCGAGCTTAATGCCAAGCAGTAAAGCCAAGCAGTAAAGCCGGGCCCGCCATGCGTGCATGCGCGGGCCCGAATTCCGACAATGCGGCACACGCGCGGACGCGGGGCTCCTTGCCGCGCCCGCCAAAGGAGTTTGCGATGCAAACGTGGATTCGCTTCCAGACCGGTGACGGCGAGGTCGGCTTCGGCCGGATCGAGGGCGATCATGTCATCGAGTACGACGGCCCCGGCCACGCGCGGCCGGAGCCTACCGGCGCGACCCTGCCGCGCGAGGGCCTGCGGCTGCTGAGCCCCTGCGAGCCGGGCAAGATCGTGGCGCTATGGAACAACTTCCATGCGCTGGCGCGCAAGCTGGAAAAGCCGGTGCCGGCGCATCCGCTGTTCCTGATCAAGCCGGCGAGCTCGCTGGCGGGGCCAGGCGACGCCATCCTGCGGCCCCGTAGCTACAGCGGCAAGATCGTCTACGAGGGCGAGCTTGGCATCGTGATCGGCCGCCGCTGCCGCAACGTGGCGCCGGAGGATGCCGCGGCGCATATCTTCGGCTACACCGTGGTCAACGACGTCACCGCCGGCGAGCTGATCGCCGAGGACCCGAACTTTCCGCAGTGGTGCCGCGCCAAGGGCTTCGATACCTTCGGTTGCCTGGGCCCCACGATCGTCACGGAGTTCGACTGGCGCGCCGCCAGCGTGGTGACGCGGCTCGACGGGGCACAGCGGCAAAACTATCCGCTGTCCGACCTGATCTTCTCGCCTGAGCAGCAGGTCAGCTTGCTCTCGCAAGATCTCACGCTGATGCCGGGCGATGTGATCGCCTGCGGCACGTCGATTGGCGTCGGCTCGATGAAAGACGGGGCCGTGGTCGAGGTCACGATCGAGGGCATCGGCTCGCTGGTCAACCACATGCGCGGCTAGGCCGGACGCTGGCATCCAGCAAGGATCCAGCAAGGCAAGTGCCGGTTCGCACCGGCGCTTGCCTTTTCCGCGTCAAAGCGGCAGGGTCATCAGCAGGGTAAGGGCGGACGTATCGCGCAGGCCAAGCCGCGCCAACGCGCGGCGCAGCACGGCCGTGGCGGCACCGCAGGCCTCGCCGGCGCGGTTGGTGAAGTTCAGCCGTGCCAGCACGCGGGTGGCAAAGCGCAGCGTGACCGGGACCTGCTTGCGGCAGAACGCCACCTTGCGCACATAGCCGTCGACCTCCCAGAACCAGGTCGTGTTGGCAGGGAAATAGCCGATGTCGCCGGCCCGCAGCACATGCACGCGCCCGCTTGCGCTGGTGACCCTGACCTGGCCTTCCAGGATCAGCACGGTCTCTTCCCAGCCGTAGTACCACTCGAATGTGCCACCCGTGCATTCCCACACATTGGTGGACGCCAGGCCGTCGATCGCGCGGGAGTGCTGCGCGGCCCGCGATTGCGGGGCCCCAGTACGGATCCAGGTGGGCTCGATCGGGCAATTCTGCATTGGCAAATCGCAGGTGCTGGCGAAGGCCCCTTCGCGCTGCTGCGCGAGCGTGCCGACCGGCGCGTCGGCGCCGAACATCGACTGTGACCCCATGGCTGCCTCCTTCTCCTTGATTGGTAGGCAGACATTAGCGAGCCTGGCGCCGATGAAAAGTGCGGTGGCGCACTTTCGGCGCCATTTTGGTGCGTGGCGCAGGCCCGCCGGGGAAAGGCGATCGGGTGCTCAGTTGGCCCGATGCGCCATGGCATGCAGGTAATCGGCTTTCTTGTCGAGGATCAGGCGACTAAGGAAGTTGGCGTCATAGGCCTTGAGCAAGTGTGCGTGGTACTGCTCGATATAGCGCGCGATGCGGCTCTGCTCGCATTCGATGCCGCACAGCCAGGCGAACATCTCGTTGTCCCAGCGAAAGCGCAGGCCGAGTTCGGAGAACGCGGCGTTGTAAGCAGCGAGCTGCGACTCGTCGACGCCGCGCGGTGCGCTGGCAGCGGTGTCGGCATGGGAACTGGTGCGGGTTTCGAACTGGACCTGGTTCATGATCGGACTCCTCGGGCGCTCAGTGAAAGTTGGGCCTGAGACGAGGATAGGTTTGCCGATCAATTAACGATAATTAAAGTTTAAGTCAATAACCATAACCTATCGTTTATGTTTAATCAGGTTGTCCACGCCGGTGATGCGCTGGATCAGGGTGGCGCCTTCTTCCATGAGGAACTGCTTGAAGGCAAGCGCCACCGGCGGCAGGCGCTTGTTCTTGCGATGCACCACGTACCAGTTGAGCATGACGGGGAAGCCCTCGATATCCAGGACGGCAAGATTGCCCGTCTGCAGTTCCAGCCCGACGGTGTGGGCCGACAGGAAGGCGATGCCCATATTGGCGATCACCGCTTGCTTGATGGTCTCGGTGCTCTTGATTTCCATGGCAATGCGCAGGTTGGACAGCCGCCCGGCAAAGCCTTCCTGCATGGAGTTCCAGGTGTCGGAGCCTTTCTCGCGCGCGACGAAGGCTTCGTCGGCCAGCGCCGCCAGCGGGATGTTGCGCTCGCCCACCAGCCGGTGGTTGGGCGCGGCAACGATGACATAAGGGTGGGGCGCGAAGGATTCGCTGATGGTGTCCATGCCCTCGGGTGGCCGAACCATCACCGCCAGGTCGGTCAGATTGCCCGCGAGCTGGTGCAGCAATTCCTCGCGATTGTGCACTGCGAGGTTGAGCGTTACGCCGTCATGGCGCTGCATGAATTCCGCGAGAAGCCGCGGGAAGAAGTAATCGCCGGCGCTGATGACGGCCACATTGAGCCTTCCGCCGGAGATGCCCTTGAGCTGCGACATCGCGTCTTCCGCTTCGCGGAATTGCTGCATGATGCTGCGGCTGTAATGCAGCATCTCGATGCCGGCCGGCGTGAGGTAGATCTTCTTGCCCAGCTGCTCGAACAGCGGCAGGCCAACGTGGCCCTCGAGCTGGCGCACCTGCGTCGACACGGCGGGCTGCGTCAGGTGTAGCTCTTCCGCCGCGCGGGAAAAGCTCAGGTGCCGGGCGACCGTCTCGAAAACCTTCAGCTGGCGCAGCGTGGCGTTCTTCATGCACTCGTCCGTCCAATATATAAAGGATCGTAAATGATCATAATAAAAAACTTTATGCTTTGCTGAACTTAGTTTGAACTAGCATCAGTCCACGGATGCACGTGCCGCAATGTCAGGCGCGCTCAATCAGGTAGTGACCAAGGGCTCCCCCTCCCAGAGAAGCCTACCCGTCGCGTCACAGAGCGCGACACGCACTATGTAGGAGACACGACATGGCGTACGACAATTCGGCGACAGCCGCCACAAGCCGTTTTGGCTGGCTTCACAACCGCTGGTTCCAGCTAGCGATCGGTGTGGTCTGCATGGGGCTGGTAGCCAATCTGCAATACGGCTGGACATTATTCGTTACCCCGATGAATGCCAAGCACCACTGGGGCGAGTCGGCCATCCAGGTAGCCTTTTCCATTTTCATCGTGACCGAGACCTGGCTGGTGCCGCTTGAAGGCTGGCTGGTCGACAAGATCGGGCCGCGCCCGGTGGTGGCGTGCGGCGCGGTGTGCGCGGGGCTGGCCTGGGTCATCAATGCGTATGCGACCAGCTTGCCGCAGCTGTACCTGGCGGCGGTGATTGCCGGCATCGGCGCGGGCGGCGTGTATGGCACCTGCGTTGGCAATGCGCTCAAGTGGTTCCCGGACAAGCGCGGCCTGGCTGCCGGGCTGACCGCCGCCGGTTTCGGCGCGGGCTCGGCGCTCACCGTGATCCCCATCGCCAACATGATCCAGCGTGCTGGCTACGAGCAAGCCTTTATCACCTTCGGCATCCTGCAAGGCGTTTGCATCCTGCTGATGGCCTTGCTGCTGGTCAAGCCGCGTCCGCCTGTCGGCGCCGTGGCGGCCAAGAAGGTGCTGATCAATCCAATCGAGTTCACGCCGGGCCGGATGGTGAAGACGCCAGTCTTCTGGGTCATTTACGCCTCGTTCGTGGCGGTAGCCGCCGGCGGCATCATGGCCACGGCGCAACTGGGACCGATTGCACGGGACTTCGGCTTTGCGTCGATGCCGGTGACGATGCTGGGGTTCACGCTGCCGCTGCTCACCATGACGCTGTCGATCGATAACCTGTGCAACGGTCTTACGCGGCCGCTGTGCGGTTTTATCTCGGACCGCATCGGCCGGGAAAACACCATGTTCTTCATCTTCATTGGCGAGGGGCTGTCGCTGCTCGGCCTGATGGAGTTCGGGCATAACCCCTATCTGTTCATGACGTTCGCGGCGCTGACGTTCCTGTTCTGGGGCGAGATTTTCTCGATCTTCCCCGCGCTGTGCGCCGATACCTTCGGCAGCAAGTTCGCCGCGGCCAACGCCGGCACGCTCTACACGGCCAAGGGCACGGCGGCGATGCTGGTGCCACTGGCCTCGATCTTGTCAGCGCGTGGCGGATGGGATGCCGTGTTTACGGTAGCGGCGATCGTGACCATCGCGGCCGGGTTGTCCGCCAAGTTCGTGCTGGCCCCGATGAGACGACGGTTTATCACCGGGCATGCCGAGTCCCTGGTGCCGGCAACTGATCACGCGGCGTACCTGGCGGGACTCTCCCCCCGCAAGAGCGACTGAATCACCAGCCGGGCCCGGATAGCGTGACGCGAATCCGGGCCCGATGTCTATCACGATGCGCAGCGCGGGGAATGGCCAAGCCGTTCGCCGCGCCCAATGCATACAGAAGGGGTGATCATGAATATTTCGCTTCCCCAGCTCAAGGCGTTCGCGGCTGTCGCGCGACAGAAGAGCTTTACCCGCGCCGCGGCCGAGCTCGGGCTGACGCAGTCCGCCATCAGCCGCAGCGTGCGCGAGCTGGAGGACGAGATCGACCAGCGGCTGTTTGACCGCACCACGCGCCAGGTCGAGCTCACCGACGCCGGCGAGCATCTGTCGCAGCGCATCTGCCACCTGATCGAGGAAGTCGAGCAGACGCTGCGCGAGAGCCACGGCGCGGCCAGGCCGTGCCAAGGCGCGGTGCAGATCGCTTCCGATCCGGTGCTGTCGTCGATGTCGCTGCCGGGCTGGCTTGCGGGTTGCCGCGCGGCCTGGCCGGGCATCGGCATCTGCGTGAAAGACCGCTCGCATGAGGCCGTGTTGCAGTGCGTGCGCAGCGGTGAGGTGGACTTCGGCATCGCGACGAACCCGGCGGCCGGGGACGACCTCTACTGCGAGGCCCTCTGCGTCGATCCGTTCCATGCCGTGCTGCCGTCGCAGCATCCGCTGGCCACGCGCGAGGCGGTAGGGTGGGGCGACCTTAACGATGCCAATGTGCTGATGCTGGACCAGCACTCGGGCATCCAGCCAGCGGTGGAACAGGCCTTTGGGGTGTATCACGTGCGCGCAGGCTCGCTGCAGGTGCTTGGCCACTTCGCAGCGATCTTCGGCATGGTGGCGCTGGGGCTGGGCATCGGCATCGTGCCGTCGCGTGCCCAGGCGGGCGGGCTGATTCCCGCTGCCGTGATGCGGCCATTGCGGCCACAGGTCACATCCTCGGTGATGCTGGTACGGCGCAAGAGCCGTTCGCTCAAACCCAACGCAGCTGCCATCTGGGATGTGCTGCGAGGCATGGAGCATGAGCAGACGTTGCTGGCGCGTGTGGGGTAGCGCAAGCGGTGTTGCGTAAACCGCCAATTTTTCGTGATATATCACATACAGGATATTTACACATAGTGCACCGCAGCATATAATGAAAACTCCTACTCACCATCCTTACTGGAGTTTTCTGATGGACAGCGCTCTTCTTCTCGGTCTCGCCTTTGGTCTGATTGCCCTCGGCGTTGGCGTTACTTTCCTGATTGCCACCCGTGTGCCGACCCCCGTGCTGGCCCGTGCCCAGGAGCATGGCCGCTTTGCCGGCCTCGGCGCGTCGCAGGAAACCGCCGGCATTGGGCGCGCCAGCCCGGCTTCGTTCGGCGTCAACGCGCAATCCCAACTGGCCCGCGCCTGATGCTCGCGTGGTGCGATTGGCGGGCCGCCCGGCTGCCAATCGCTGCCGCTACGCGGGGGTAGGGGCCTTGCCCTGGCAGATTCCTTTGCTTTGACTTTGGTTTGATACAGCGTTTGCTTGTTCAACCCTTCCCGGGCGCCTTTCGCCGTTCTGCCGTTCTGCCGTTCTGGCGTTCTGCCGTTCTGCGGTTTGCACGCCGCCATGCGTAACCCCTTCGCTCTTCTGTCCTGAAGGGCCAGACATTCAGTACATTGATCCGCTGTCCCGCCTGACTTTATCTAGGGACTTTCCCGAGGATCGTCTTTGAGGCGCTGCGCCAGCAAGCTCCCCGCACCCGGTCTTGCATCCCGATAGCCGCCTGTGCGCGCGCGCCATTGATGAGGCGCAACGCCCTAAGTCATTGATCCTTCAGCAGGCCGGCTTGCGCCGGTCGCGTGCTTTGATGCGCGTGGCGCACGAGTAACCTCCGTGGCGCTTTCCGGTGCATCGCCGTCGCCGTTTCCAGCCAGTTTCAGGGTTCGCCAAGTGGGCTAAAAGCGTCTTGACTATATTGATATATCACATACTGTATAGCACTGAAACGACGGCAGTATCTGGGATGCAGCACAAGAAGTGCCTTCCCAACAGAGGTGTCCAAAGACGCCCTTTTCACATAAGGCGGCCCCGCCCGCCATAAGGAGACACCATGGAACATCAGCAAAACGCGCCCGAGTCACGCTTCGCCTCACCCTGGGTTCAGCTCGTTTTTGGCGTGATCTGCATGGCAATGATCGCCAACATGCAATACGGCTGGACGCTGTTCGTCAACCCGATCGACGACAAGTACCACTGGGGCCGCACGGCGATCCAGGTGGCGTTCACCATCTTCGTCGTCACCGAAACCTGGCTGGTGCCGATTGAAGGCTACCTCGTGGACAAGTACGGCCCGCGCCCGGTCGTGGTGGGTGGCGGCCTGCTGTGCGCGATTGCCTGGGCCTTGAACTCCGTGGCCTCGTCGCTGCCGATGCTTTATTTCGCCGCAGCGGTGGGCGGAGTGGGGGCGGGCGCGGTGTATGGCACCTGCGTGGGCAATGCGCTGAAGTGGTTCCCCAACCGGCGCGGGCTGGCGGCAGGCATCACCGCCGCCGGCTTTGGCGCGGGCTCGGCGCTGACCGTGGTGCCGATTGCCAACATGATCAAGACCAGCGGCTACGAAGCCACTTTCCTGTGGTTCGGCCTGGGCCAGGGCCTGATCGTCTTCTTCCTGGGCATGGCGCTCTATCCGCCTTCGGCCAAGGTGCTGAACCAGGTCACGTCCGCGGTCAAGACCGCTGCCTACAACGCGTCGCCGCGCCAGGTCCTGTCTTCGCCGATCTTCTGGGTGATGTACGCGATGTTCGTGATGATGGCGGCCGGCGGCCTGATGGCTACCGCCCAGCTGGGCCCGATCGCCAAGGATTTCGGCCTCGATGGCGTGCCGGTTTCGCTGCTCGGCCTGACGTTGCCTGCGCTGACCTTCGCCCTCACCATCGACCGCGTGCTCAATGGGCTGACGCGCCCCTTCTTTGGCTGGATCTCGGACAATATCGGCCGTGAGAACACGATGTTCCTGGCCTTTGCGATCGAGGCGGTGGGCATTCTGCTGCTGGCTAAATACGGGCAGGATCCCGTTGCTTTCGTGGTGCTGACCGGTGCCGTGTTCTTCGCCTGGGGGGAGATCTACAGCCTGTTCCCGGCAACCTGCGGCGACACCTTCGGGCCCAAGTTCGCTGCCACCAATGCTGGCCTGTTGTACACCGCCAAGGGCACGGCCGCGCTGCTGGTGCCGTTTTCCAGCGTCATCACTGCCGCCACCGGCGACTGGCACGCGGTCTTCATGCTTGCCTCCGGCATGGCTGGTTTGTCCGCCTTCCTGGCTCTGTTCGTGCTCAAGCCCATGCGCGAAGCCCACGCCAAGAAGTATGTGCATGCCAATACCACCGCGCCGATGGGATATCGTGCGGTGCCGGAGGACCTGACCTGAGGCGCTTGCCGGCGTGGGTCAGCGCGGCCAGTGCATCGAGGGAATAGGGATATGATCGAAGGCGAAGGCCTCCCCGTGATGCCCGCGGAACTTGGCGAGACGGCGGGCAGTGCAAGATAAAACCAGGGCGGCGGGCAAGCACGTAAAGCGCTTGCCCCGTTGCCATTCGGCACCCACAAGAGACAGCATTTCGAGATTGCCATGAACCAGGTCGTCATTCCCATCGCGGTCCAGGATATCGGCAAGGCGCGCAAGCGCCGCCAGCCAAAGGGGCGGCAGCCCGAGCCGGCAGCATTGGCCGAAGTCCAGGCCGTGCTGGGCGACGCCCCGCGCCGGCTAGACCTGCTGATCGAGCACCTGCATGCCATCAACGACCACTACGGCCAGCTGGCGATCCCGCACCTTGTGGCGTTGGCGCAGGAGATGGGGCTGTCGATGGCGGAGGTCTATGAGGTCGCCACTTTCTACCATCATTTCGATGTCGTGCGCGAGGATGCGCACGGCTCCATCCAGCCGCCGGCCGCGGTGACGGTACGGGTGTGCGAAGGCATCGCCTGCGAGCTGGGTGGGGCGCGCGACCTGCTCGCCCGGCTGCCGGCCCTGCTGGGCAGCGAAGTCAAGGTGGTGGCAGCGCCCTGCATCGGCCGGTGCGAGCGTGCGCCCGCCGCGCTGGTCGGGCAGAACCCGGTGGATTTTGCGAGCGTGCAAAGCGTAGTGGACACGGTGGCCGCCCGCGCGGTGCGCCATGCGGCCGAAGCGCATCTGGGTTATGACGAGTATCGCGCGCAAGGGGGGTATCAGTTGCTGCGCGCAGTGGCCTCGGGCGAGCGCGATACAGAATCCGTGCTGCGCACGATGGAGGATTCCGGCTTGCGCGGCCTGGGCGGCGCGGGTTTCCCCACCGGGCGCAAATGGCGGATCGTGATGGCCGAGCCGGCCCCGCGCCTGATGGCAGTCAACCTGGATGAGGGCGAGCCCGGCACCTTCAAGGATCGCGTCTACCTGGAGCGCGATCCGCATCGCTTCCTGGAAGGCATGTTGATCGCCGCCGCGGTGACCCAGGCCAGCGCGATCTACATCTACCTGCGCGACGAATACGCCGGATGCCGCGCGGTGCTTGGCGAAGCGCTGCGCCGCCTGCATGCCGACCCGCCCATGCCAGGGCTGCCTGAAATCCAGATGCGGCGCGGCGCCGGCGCGTACATCTGCGGCGAAGAGTCCGCCATGATCGAATCGATCGAAGGCAAGCGCGGCATGCCCAGGCTGCGCCCGCCCTATGTGGCCCAGGTTGGCTTGTTCGGCCGGCCCACACTGGAGCACAACTTCGAAACCCTTTACTGGGTCCGCGAGATCCTTGAGAAAGGCGCGGGCTGGTTCGCCGCGCAGGGACGCCATGGCCGGCACGGGCTGCGCTCCTTTTCGGTGTCGGGGCGCGTGAAGCTGCCCGGCGTGCACCTGGCGCCGGCGGGGATCACCGTGAGTGAGCTGATCGAGGAATACTGCGGCGGCATGCAGGACGGCCATCGCTTCTATGGCTACCTCCCGGGCGGCGCTTCGGGAGGCATCCTGCCGGCGTCCCTGGGCGATATTCCGCTGGATTTCGATACGCTGCAGCCCTACGGCTGCTTTATCGGCTCGGCCGCCATCGTGGTGTTCTCGGAGCAGGACAGTGCGGTGGCCGTGGCGCGCAACCTGATGCACTTCTTCAAGCATGAATCCTGTGGGCAATGCACACCATGCCGTGTGGGCACGGCCAAGGCACTGGACGTGATCGCGCAGCCGAAATGGGACCTCGCCGCGCTGGCGGACCTGTCGGCGGTGATGCGCGACGCGTCGATCTGCGGGCTGGGACAGGCCGCGCCCAACCCGGTGGATTGCGTGATCAAGTACTTTCCCCAGGAACTGGCCTGAGCCGCGAGGACGATATGAATGCACTGACCCGCGCCGAGCGCGCGCAAGTGGAAGCCTCCTTGGACACCACGGTGACGTTCCGCCTGAATGGCCGGGACGTGTGCGCCGGGCCTGGCGAGAGCTTGCTCAAGGTGGCGCAGCGCGAGGGGTTCGACATCCCGCACCTGTGCTACAAGGACGGCCTGGATACCGCCGGCAACTGCCGCGCCTGCATGGTGGAGATCAAGGGCGAGCGCGTGCTGGCGCCGTCGTGCTGCCGTTACCCTGCGCAGGGCATGGAGGTGGAGACCGCCTCCGAGCGCGCGCTGCGCTCGCAGCGCATGGTGCTGGAGCTGCTGCAGTCCGATATGCCCGAGGCGCATTACACGCGCAACAATGAGCTGGACCAGTGGTCCGCCCGGCTGGGCATCGGCAAGCCGCGCTTTGCGCCGCGCGCCGCCGTGCCGGCCGATTTGTCCCATCCGGCCATCGCCGTCAATCTCGATGCCTGCATCCAGTGCACCCGCTGCGTGCGCGCGTGCCGCGAGGAGCAGGTCAACGATGTGATCGGCCTGGCCTTTCGCGGCGACGAGGCCGCGATCGTGTTCGACATGGC
The DNA here is from genome assembly GCF_044627735.1 of Cupriavidus sp. CuC1. Taxonomy (NCBI): domain Bacteria; kingdom Pseudomonadati; phylum Pseudomonadota; class Betaproteobacteria; order Burkholderiales; family Burkholderiaceae; genus Cupriavidus; species Cupriavidus sp. CuC1. The sequence goes on from NZ_JBIUHC010000080.1 coordinate 18,480, forward strand.
CGACCCGATGGGCGCCTCCACCTGCGTTGCCTGCGGCGAGTGCGTGCAGGCCTGCCCCACAGGTGCGCTGATGCCGGCGCGCGACGCCGCGTTGCCGGTGCCGGATCGCCAGGTGGAATCGGTCTGCCCGTACTGTGGGGTGGGCTGCCAGCTTACCTACAACGTCAAGGACAACCGCATCCAGTTCGTCGAAGGGCGTGATGGGCCGGCCAACCAGAAGCGCCTGTGCGTGAAGGGCCGCTACGGCTTCGATTACGCCCAGCACCCGCACCGGCTTACGGTGCCGCTGGTGCGGCGCGAAGGCGCGTCCAAGCGCGGCGATTTCGTGATGGATCCCGCGCGCGTGATGGACGTGTTCCGCGAAGCCAGCTGGGAAGAGGCCCTTGCGCTCGCGGGCACCAACTTGTCGGCCATTCGCGACACGTACGGCAAGCGCGCGCTGGCCGGATTCGGCTCCGCCAAGGGGAGCAACGAAGAGGCCTACTTGTTTCAAAAGCTCGTGCGCACCGGCTTCGGCAGCAATAACGTGGACCATTGCACGCGGCTTTGCCACGCGTCGTCGGTGGCGGCGCTGCTCGAAGGCATCGGCTCGGGCGCGGTTTCCAATCCGGTGATGGATGTGGCGCGCGCGGAGGTGGTGATCGTGATCGGCGCCAATCCAACGGTGAACCATCCGGTGGCGGCGACCTGGATCAAGAACGCGGTAAAGAACGGCACCAAGCTGATCGTGGCCGATCCGCGCCGCTCTGACCTGGCGCGCTTCGCCCATCGCTTCCTGCAGTTCCAGGCCGATACCGATGTGGCGCTGCTCAACGCCATGATGCATGTGATCGTGGCCGAAGGACTGGTCGATCAGGATTTCATCGCCAGCCGCACCATCGGCTATGAGGATCTGCAGCGCAATGTGGCGGCCTACAGCCCGGAGCTGATGGCGCCGGTTTGCGGCATTGATGCTGACACCATCCGCTATGTGGCGCGGCTGTATGCCAGCTCCAAAGCCTCGATGATCCTCTGGGGCATGGGAATCTCCCAACATATCCACGGCACCGACAATGCCCGCTGCCTGATCGCGCTGGCGCTGATGACGGGGCAGATCGGCCGGCCGGGCACGGGGTTGCATCCGCTGCGTGGCCAGAACAACGTGCAGGGTGCTTCCGATGCCGGCCTGATCCCGATGATGTATCCGGACTACCACCGTGTCGACGATCCCGAGGCCATTGCGCGGTTCGAGTCGCTGTGGGGCATGCCGCTTGATCGCCAGCCGGGGCTGACCGTGGTCGAAGTGATGCAGGCCATCGAGCGGGGCGAAGTGCGCGGCATGTACATCATGGGCGAGAACCCGGCCATGTCGGACCCCGATGCCCAGCATGCGCGCGAGGCGCTGGCTGCGCTGGACCACCTGGTGGTGCAGGACATCTTCCTGACGGAGACCGCCTACCTCGCCGACGTGGTGCTGCCGGCGTCGGCGTTCCCGGAGAAGACCGGCACCTTTACCAACACGGACCGCACGGTGCAGCTTGGCCGCCAGGCGATCGATCCGCCCGGGCAAGCGCGCCAGGACCTGTGGATCATCCAGCAGATGGCCGCCAGGCTGGGGCTGGACTGGTCTTACGCTAGCGTGGCCGAGGTGTTCGACGAGATGCGCCATGCCATGCCCAGCATCGGCGGCATTACCTGGGAGCGCTTGCAGCGGGAGGACGCGGTGACCTATCCCTGCCGCGCCGAAGGCGACCCGGGCGAGCCGGTGATCTTTACGGACGCGTTTCCGACGGCTTCGGGCCGGGCCCGCTTCGTTCCGGCCGACATCATTCCCGCCGCCGAGCGGCCCGACCAGGAATATCCGGTCGTGCTGATCACCGGCCGGCAACTCGAGCACTGGCATACCGGCAGCATGACCCGGCGCGCGGGCGTGCTGGATGCCATCGAGCCGGAGCCGGTGGCACTGGTGCATCCGCTCGACCTCGCCGCCATCGGTGGCCAGCCGGGCGACGTGGTGACGCTCGCATCGCGGCGGGGCGAGGTATCGCTGTTTGCCCGGGTGGACGACGGCACGCCGCGCGGCGCGGTGTTCGTGCCGTTCTGCTATTACGAGGCCGCCATCAACAAGCTGACGAACGCGGCGCTGGACCCCTTTGGCAAGATCCCGGAGTTCAAGTACTGCGCGATCCGCATTACGCTGGGCGGAGAGGTGCCGCGGCAGTCCAGTTTTGGGGGCGGGCAGATCCTGGCGGCGGGCATCCAGTAAGGGAGTGACTAGATCTTCCGGAATATCGGGAAATTGATTGCTGTATTTTCCCGCTAATCAATGTGGGGCAACGGGGCTACGCTGTGGTCATGGCGCAATCCCGTGCCGCAGAACCTGCTTGATTGACTTGATGGAACCCGCAATGAAAGCCGTTGGCCTGACCCGTTACCTGCCGATCGACGACCCGCAATCCCTGGTCGACGTCGAGATCGCCACCCCAGTGCCCGAAGGCCGCGACCTGCTGGTCAAGATGGCGGCTATCTCGGTCAATCCCGTGGATGCCAAGGTGCGCGCGCCCAAGGACAAGGTCGAGCCCGCCGTGCGCGTGCTTGGATGGGATGCGGCTGGCACGGTGGCGGCGGTAGGCCCCGAGGTTACGCTGTTCAAGGTGGGTGATCCGGTTTTCTACGCGGGCAGCATTACCCGGCCGGGCGCCAACAGCGAGTTTCACCTGGTGGATGAGCGCATCGTCGGCCATAAGCCCGCATCGCTCGATTTTGCCCAAGCCGCCGCGTTGCCGCTGACCGCCATTACGGCGTGGGAGGCATTGTTCGATCGCCTGGGTGTCTCGCCGCAGGGCGAGCATGCCGGGCGCTCCGTCCTGGTCATCGGCGGGGCAGGGGGCGTGGGCTCCATCGGCATCCAGCTGGCCAAGACGCTGGCGGGGCTGACGGTCATCGCCACCGCGTCGCGGCCAGAATCGGCTGCCTGGTGCCGCGAGCTGGGTGCCGACCACACCATCGATCACCGCGGCGACATGCTGGCCCAGTTGCGCAAGCTCGGGTTTGCCGAAGTCAACTACATCCTGTGTTTTAACGACACGGACCGCCACTTTGCTGCCATGGCGGCCGCGATTGCGCCGCAAGGCAAGATCTGTTCGATCGTGGAGAACAGTGGTCCGCTGGCCGTGGGCGACCTGAAGAGCAAGAGCGCCACCTTTGTGTGGGAGTTCATGTTCACCCGCTCGATGTTCGGCACGCCGGACATGATCGAGCAGTATCTCTTGCTCAACGAGGTGGCAAGGCTGGTCGATGCAGGCCGGCTGCGGACCACGCTTGGGGAGAACCTCGGCCGGATCGACGCGGCCAACCTGCGCCGCGCCCACGCCATGCTGGAGAGCGGACAGACCATCGGCAAGCTGGTGCTGGAAGGCTTCTGATGTTTCCCCAAAGTGAGGCCGGCAGGCGAGGTGTCAGCCGGCCTCCTTTTTTCGCTTAATCAGCAATTAACCGCCAAGACCGACCCCAATCCGCCACCAGCGGTTTTGTGGCATGCCACAAAACCGCTAAAGCAGGCAGGGTCCGGGAGTGCTCAGGCATGGGCCTCGGCTTGCATCCTGCGAGTTGCCTCCGCAATGCCGGGCATTCGCGCCGCGCCGCCGACGAATGACACCGCGCGTGCGATGACCTGTGCGTCATGCAGGATACGACGATGGCCCAGTCCGTCCGTGCTCATCAATTGCGCACCAGGCCATGCGCCGGCAATGGCCGCGCCGTTCTCCCAGCCCACTTCCTTGTCCTGCCGGTCATGAATCACCAGCGTGGGCGGTACCGGGCGGGCGTGGCCGATGCCGATTGCCGGGACGTTGAAGGCCGACCACGGCATGCCCAGCCAGCGCTCGCTGTTGCGCTGCATGCGCGCCAGTACCCCGGGCCCGATGCCGAGCTGCCACGCCAAAGCCGCGGCGGCCTTATGCATATCTGCCGGCGGGCCGATCATCACGGCGGCCTGCAGGTGCAAGCCTTCGCGCACGGCCAGCGCCAGTGCGGCGCTGCCGAGCGAATGCGCAATCACCGCGTGGATCGGGCCGGCGTGCCATGCCGTGGCCAATAGCGCGCGCGACATTTCCACAACAGAAGTCTGGCTTGCGCCGTGCGCACCCGCGTCGGAGCCGCCATGCGAGAGCGCGTCAAAAGCGACCACGCGCATGCCGGCCGTTAGCAGCGGCGCAACCAGCGGCTGCCACTGGGCGGCATGGCCACCCCAGCCGTGGGCCAGCAAGACGGTTGGCCCGGTGCTGCCCCATCGATAGACGCGCACACGCCGGCTCGTTCCCTGGCCGGTCACCAGCGCCCAGTCCGTGCGTGCGCGCTCAAGCAGCTCGCGGCCAGCGCCCTCCGGGCCATTGCCGTGGGGCGGACGGAACCATGCTTGCTCGAGCGCGCGCGCCGCGCCGGCCGGATAGAGCAGTTCGGCCAATTGCCAGCCAAGGCGGCCCCAGCGCATTGGCGCCCTGGATGGCGGCGCGGCTTGGCGGGCTTTGGTGGATGAGTAAATCGCTTGCGTCACGGCGGGCACCTCCAGTGAAGACTTCTGACATTCCGGGCCGGGCAATCGCAGCGGGGCGATACCGCTCCAGTAAGACCGACCAGTCGTGCTATTTTTTGTTTCAAAAAAAGACGACATCCAGCCGTCTCGAAATTCGTCCCGATCTGTCTCGAGGTGGTGTCTCGCTCCAGCGCGTCCTCGCCCTTTGCTACTTGCGCGCCGGTTGCGCAAGCTCGGCGCGGCGGAGCAGCGCTTCGAACGCCCGGTGGGCCATGATCTCGGTGTCTTCACGGCCCAGCAGCTTGTAAGACTGTTGAAAGGACATGCCGATACCGACCATCTCGAAGGCGAACTGCCGCGCGTCTTGTGCCGGCGAAAGATCGCCTTCCTCGATCGCGTCGGTCACGGCCCTGGCGATGAGGCTATGCCAGTCTTTCAGCGATTGCACCACCAGCTCCCTGATGGCACCCGGGCGGTCGCGGTATTCCTGGCCTAGCGCCATGAACAGGCAGCGGCCTTTATTGACGGATCCACCGAGCCAGAGAATGTAGCCTTCGAAGAGGGCTTGCACCCGGCGCGTGCCACGCGGCAGGCGCATGGCCGGCCTGATGACGATGTCCGAGAAGCGCTCCAGCGCGAGCGCCAAAACTGCCTGCTGCAAGGCCTCTTTGGACTTGAAGTGCGCGTAGAGCCCGCTCTTGGACATGCTGGTGTCGGCGGCCAGTGTGGCAAGCGACAATTGCTCGAACCCGACTTGGGCGGCAGTGTCCAGGGCTTGCTCGATGATGGCTGCGCGGGTAAGTTGTCCTTTCTGCATATGGAGAGAATAGCACGACCGGTCGTATTGTCAACCTTACGCTTGTGCGCTCTCGTCAACCTATTTCATCGCCGCCCGTTATGTCACCACGGAGGCAGATAATTGTGCTGTATCGGACCTATTGACAGGCTAGGATTAGCCTGCGCGGGGTGCCAACAAGAAATCTGCACAAAGTGTTGCCCTGATTACATACGGAACGCTTTGCGTGCTCTATACTCGAATGCACGTCCGCGCACTTTTTTTTCATTGGTGACTGGAGACCGACATGAACAGTACAGCCGTGCCTAGAGGCGCTAGCGAACCGTTCCGGCAACTGCGGGCGTTGCGCCGAGCGCGAAAGCTCAAGCAGGAAGACGTCGCCCGTAAGGCCGGGATTTCCCGGGAAGCATACTTGCGGGCAGAATCGGGTCAGGCCGACCCCCGCATGTCGACTTTCCTGGCGGCTTGCGAGGCGCTTGGCCTGGAAGTGGTGCTGGCCCCCCAGCATCTTGCCGCCGACGTCAACGCGTTTATTGCCAGCCGCAATGGCGGCGTCACGGCCGCTTCCATGGCCGGGCAGGCGCCTGCCGCAACGCCTACCGCCGCAAGCCCTGCACCGGCCACCCCGGTCAGCACAGGCTTCGCGTCGAGCCCGGGCGAAGGTCACAAGCCAGCCTGAGCACTCGCGCTGGTTCCGGCCGGGTCTGCGGCCGGACTGGCGCGCGCTTGTCATGCCAGCAGCGGGCACGCCCCCACGTGCCTGCTGCTGGGGTTTTGCCCGTTTGACATGGAATGGCCGGATGCCGCGCCTGGCGGCATTTGCCTTTCTTTGACAGCCTCGGTCCCCGCGCCAAGGCTGGTTCAGTGCGTTTGCCTGTCGAGCCTGTCGCTTTCCCCCTCTTGTTTCTCTCATTTCTCTTGTTCGCCCGACATTGCTCGGGCTGCTTGCGCTTGTGCGCCGTCTGGCGTCGCATCTTTGTCCTCGCCCGTCTTCCGCGCCTAACCTACAAACGGAGTGCCGACCAACGTAGTGTCAACCGGTCTTCGCCGTCCGCAGCGAAATAGGGGCCAATGCGGGTTTGACACGTCTGGAACCTGAGATTACGATATGGTAAATCAATTACGGATTGTGAAATTCGTGATCCGACGTCTGAAAGACACCATTAGTGTGATCCCTCGGCCACTATGCCTTTGCGGCAGTGACCTGAGGCATAGGGAGACATGCCAATGCCGCTGAGTACCGAACCCAACCTTGCCAGTCCGGACGACTTCTACGAGGCGCTGATCGCCATGCATCGCGACCTCTCCGACGCGCAGAGCCAGGCCGCCAACGCGCAACTGATCCTGCTGCTGGCCAATCACATCGGCGATCTTGCGGTTCTGCAGGAAGCCATGGAGCTAGCCCGTGCGGGCGTGCTCGAGTCATCGAAAGCGAAATCGCAAGCGTAAGAGGAAGATCCAAGACATGACGCAGACGCAATTGAACGTGACAGGGCAGGCACCCGACCACGGTACGCCCGGCTACCAATCCGGCTTTGCCAACGAGTTCGCGACCGAGGCACTGCCCGGTGCGTTGCCGGTGGGGCAGAATTCGCCCCAGCGCGCGCCGTACGGCCTGTATGCGGAGCAGATCTCCGGTACGGCGTTTACCGCGCCGCGCGCGCACAACCGGCGCAGTTGGTGCTATCGCATCCGTCCGGCGGCGATGCACGAGCCGTTCACGCGGCTCGAGCAGTCGCGCATCGTCAGCCATTTCGATGCGGTGCCGCCGTCGCCCAACCAGATGCGCTGGAGCCCGCCGGCGATGCCCAAGGAGCCCACCGACTTTGTCGACGGCATCGTCACCATGGCCGGCAACGGCGGCCCGGAGGCCATGTCGGGCTGCGGCATCCATCTGTACCTGGCCAACCGGTCGATGACGGATCGCTTCTTCTATAACGCTGACGGCGAAATGCTGATCGTGCCGCAGCAGGGCAGGCTGCGCGTGGCGACCGAAATGGGCCTGCTGGACGTCGAGCCGCAGGAGATCATCGTGATCCCGCGCGGCGTGCGTTTTCGCGTGGAGCTCCCGGACGGCGAAGCGCGTGGCTATATCTGCGAGAACTACGGCGCCTTGTTCCGCCTGCCCGACCTGGGCGTGCTCGGCTCAAACGGCCTGGCCAATCCGCGCGACTTCCTCACGCCGCATGCATGGTACGAGGATCGCGAGGGTGATTTCGAGCTGGTGGCGAAGTTCCAGGGCAACCTGTGGCGCGCCCCGATCGGGCACTCGCCGCTGGATGTGGTGGCCTGGCATGGCAACTACGCGCCGTACAAGTACGACCTGCGCCGCTTCAACACCATTGGCTCGATCAGCTTCGATCACCCGGACCCGTCGATTTTCCTGGTGCTGCAAAGCCCGTCCGATACCCCGGGCGTGGACACGATCGATTTCGTCATCTTTGGCCCGCGCTGGCTGGCGATGCAGAACACCTTCCGCCCACCCTGGTTCCACCGCAATATCGCTAGTGAGTTCATGGGCCTGATCGAGGGCGTCTACGATGCCAAGGCCGATGGCTTCTCGCCTGGCGGCGCCAGCCTGCACAACTGCATGAGCGGCCACGGCCCGGATGCCGAGACGTTCGCCAAGGCCACCGCCGCGGATACCTCGCAGCCGCACCGCATCAGCGATACCATGGCGTTCATGTTCGAGACGCCGGCCGTGATCCGGCCGACGCCGTATGCAGCGGAGTCGGCGCAGTTGCAGGACGACTACTACAGGTGCTGGCAAGGCCTGAAGAAGCATTTCAACCCCTTTGAGCGCTGATCCTCAAGCCCCAAGGCCTGTTTCATCTGGCCAACCACCATGCATTCGGGGTGTTGCGCGCGCCGCAGTCGCGGGCACCCCACGTCATTCCCCTCCGGAGCCCCCGATGACCACTGTCCAGCAAAGTTGGATCGAATCCGCCAATGATGGCGTTACGCATTTCCCGCTGCAAAACCTGCCCTACGGCATCTTTTCCCCGAACGGGCAGGGCCCGCGTGTAGGCGTCGCCATCGGCGACTTCATTCTCGACCTGTCCGTGCTGGACGAGGCTGGCCTGCTGCCGGCTTCCGTCAAAGGCGTGTTTGGCGGCGCCACGCTCAACGCTTTCATCGCGCTCGGCAAGCCGGTCTGGACCGAAACCCGCCAGCGCCTGACGGCCTTGCTGGCGGCGGACGATACCAGCTTGCATCCCAAGTCGGCCCTGCATCAGCAGGCCCTGGTGCCGATGGCCTGGGCGACCTTGCACCTGCCGGTGGACATTCCCGGCTACACCGATTTCTACTCCTCGCGCGAGCACGCCACCAACGTTGGCCGCATGTTCCGCGATCCGGACAATGCACTGCTGCCCAACTGGCTGGAGATTCCCATCGGCTACAACGGCCGCGCCAGCTCGGTGGTGGTGAGCGGCACGGAACTGCGCCGTCCCAAGGGGCAGATCAAGCCGCCGAACGCGCTGCGCCCGATCTTTACTGCTTGCCAGAAGCTCGACTACGAACTGGAAATGGCCTTCATCGTCGGCAAGCCGTCGACCCTGGGCGAGCCGGTCAGCACTGCCGTGGCGGCCGAGCACATGTTCGGCGTGGTGATCCTCAACGACTGGAGCGCGCGCGATATCCAGCAGTGGGAGTACGTGCCGCTGGGCCCGTTCAACAGCAAGGGCTTCGGCACCTCCATCTCGCCGTGGGTGGTCACCATGGACGCGCTCGAGCCGTTTCGCCGTGACAATCCGGTGCAATCACCCGAGCCGCTGGCGTATCTGCAGCAGCCCGAGCGCAATGCCTATGACATCGCGCTGGAAGTTTCGCTGCGCCCCGAAGGCGCCGCGCAGGCCACCACCGTCTGCCGCACCAACTTCAAGGCCATGTACTGGACCATGGTGCAGCAACTGGCGCACCACACCGTGTCCGGCTGCAATGTCCGCGTGGGCGACCTGATGGGCTCCGGCACCATCAGCGGCACCACGCCGGATTCCTACGGCAGCCTGCTGGAGCTGACCCGCAACGGCGCCGAGCCTCTGACGCTGGCGGATGGCAGCAGGCGCGGTTTCCTGGAAGATGGCGACGAAGTGGTCATGGCCGGCTGGTGCCAGGGCGACGGCTATCGCGTCGGCTTTGGCGAGGTGGCAGGGAAGATCCTGCCGGCCCGCTAAGGGATCCGGCGAAGCAACGCGGCTAATCAACCGGGCTAAGCGGGACATCCAGGATGACCGCAGCGCGGCCGGCCAGCAGCAGCTGGCCGGCCGCGCTCACTTCAAAGGCATAGAGGATGTTGCTCTCGCTGCCGCTGATGCGGTGGGCCTCCACCCGCAGCGGCGCGGCGATATCGTCAAGGCGCGCTACGCGCAGATCCAGTTTGCGCACGCTGGCCAGGTAGCCCACGCGCGGGCGCTGCGCGGGCTGTTGCAGCGCAGCCCCGTGGGCGGCCATGGCCTGCGCCGCGTATTCGATGCCGCACACGGCCGCCAGGCGTCCATGGGCGCGCAGTGGATTATCGGGGTGGGTATGGCTGGTGGCTTCGCAACGGATGAATTCCGGGCTCCAGTCGAGCACGCTGTCCAGCAGGCACATGGTGCCCTGATGCGGAATATGCGCGGCAATCCAGGCGTGCCTCAGCGGTGCCGTGTCCGGATTCATGACGTCATGCCGACGCGGCAGGCGTCGTCGCCACCCGCAGGCGCAAATCGTCCAGATAGTCGATCACCACTTCGCTCGGGCCACCCAGCGCCAGCGCCTGCAGCAGGGGCAGGGCCCGTGCCGCGGGTATGCCCTGGCGCAACCGTTCCAGCCCGGGGTCCGTCATCCGGCTCGCCGGTGCATCGGTCAGCGTCACGTCGATACGCGCGAGCGAACGCGCGGTAGGCTCGGGCAGGAGCACCATCGCCACGCCGAATGCGTCGGGGATCGGCCGGTGGCTGCGCAGCGGTTCCGGATAGTCCGTGTCATAGGCGATCAGCAGGCACGCTTCGCGGTCCACCGCCACCTGGCACAGGGCGTCCAGCAGGCCGGCGCCGAAACTGCCGTCGCGCGCGCACAGCACATTGGACGATGCCATGGCGCCGGAGGCTATGCCCCAGTAGCCCGCCGCCGCGTTATGCACGGAGTTGTGGAAGCGCGTCGGCGAGATCAGCGGGTCGTCGCTGGCGAGTGCTTCGCAGATCAGGTGATAGTTCTGGCCGTCCCCGCTGGATGCACTGAACACGGTCGGCAGGGCCGCCGCATCCATGCCGCTGACCGCCGCGGCTTGCTGGCCAAGTGCCAGCGCCAACTTGACGCAGGGACCGGTGCGGCGCCGTTCGGCCGGGGGCAGGCCGGCCGGTGGCGGCAGCCTGGTCGGTTCGCTGGCGTAAGGCAGCGTGCCGGCAAGCACGGCGGCGCCTTGCGGCCAATCCTTGAAGCCGGGGCCTAGCAGGCCGAGGCCTTCGATGAATGCGCTGACTTGCATGGGTAGGTTCAATCTGGCGAATCGGCACGCCCGAACAACAGGCTGCAGTTGGAGCCGCCAAAGCCAAAGGCGTTGCTCAGTACGCGATACACGGGCTGCTCGCGGTTTTGCAGCAGGTAGTCGAGCGGCAGTTCGGGGTCCGGCTCGGTCGTGTTGATGCCCGCCGGCAGCAGGCGGTGACGCAGCGCCAGCGCGCAGATCACCGCTTCGATGGCGCCGGCGGCGCCCAGCGTGTGGCCGGTCGCGCCCTTGGTGGAGCTGCACGGGACGGCGGGCAGCAGGTCCAGCATGGCCTTGCCTTCGGCCGCGTCGTTGCTGCGCGTGGCGGTGCCGTGCAGGTTGACGTAGTCGATCTGCGCCGGGGTCAGGCCGGCGCCGGCCAGCGCCTGCGCCATCGCCATGCGGGCGCCCAGTCCTTGCGGGTGCGGCGCGGACATATGGTGGGCATCGCTGGATTCGCCAATGCCCAGCAGCAGGATGTCATCGCCGGCGCTTGCCGCGGGCAGGCGCTCTAGCAGCCCGAAGGCGGCGCCTTCGCCGATCGATATCCCGTTGCGCTGCGCATCGTAGGGCCGGCATGGCTGGTTGGAAACCAGTTCCAGCGAATTGAATCCATAGAGCGTGGTGTGGCACAGCGAATCGACGCCGCCCACCACGGCCGCATCGATCAGCCCCGCCTCGAGCATGCGGCGCGCCGAGGCGAACACCTTCGCGCCAGACGAGCAGGCAGACGAGATCGACACCGCCGGCCCGCGCAGGGCGAAGTAGCACCGCACGAATTCCGCCAGCGAGTAGGGGCTGTGGCTGCCGCGGTAATGAAAGCCCGCCGGCAGCGCGCCGGTATCGGGGTCGCGCCGGCGGTACGCCAGCTCGGTCTGCAGGATGCCGGCGGTGCTGGTGCCAAGGAACACGCCGATGCGGTGCGCGCCGTAGCGGTCCGCGCTCATGCGCACCTGCTCGGCAAAGCCGTCTTGTTCCAGTCCCAGTTGCGCCAGCCGGTTGTTGCGGCAGTCGAACTCGGCCAGCGCCTCGGGCAGTGCGGTCTCGTCCACCTGCGCGACTTCACCAATATACGTATCCAGCTTGATATCGCTGAAGCCGCAGGGGGCCAGGCCGCCGCGTTGCGCGCGCAGTGCCGCCAGGGTGGCGTCGAGGCCATGCCCGAGGCAACTGGTGGCGGTGTAGTGCGAGAAAAGAAGGGGGGACACTGCGTTGTGGATCCGTTTGCGCGGTGCGCAGATTGTAGCAAAAGGCCTGTGCGGGCCACGTCACCAACCGCTGGGTGGCGCCGTGTTTCAGCGCGTGTCTCAGCGCGTGGCTTCGGGCACGGCATCGCGCAACGTCACGCAGCGCAACCCAGCGCTCTCGATGGCCCGCAGCACGCGCGGCAGCGCCGCCAGCACCAATGGCTGTCCGGCATGATCGTGGCCCGGGTTGCCGTCGTGCATCAGCAGGATGTCGCGCTCGGCCAGGCCCGCCAGCAAGCGGGCCGCGACGCGTCCGGCATCGCCGGCGGCGGCGGTGTCGAAGCCCCGCCGCGTCCAGCTGGCCAGGTGCAGGCCAAGCCGGCACAGCACGGGTTCGAGAAAGAGATTGCGCAGGCCAGCGGGGGCGCGGAAGAAGCGCGGCGCGGTGCCGGTCAGCTCTGTCAGCACCTGTTGTGCCGCGGCGATATCGCGCATCTGCCGGGCCGGGCCAAACAGCGAGAAGTGATGGCGATGGTCCAGGCTGTGGTTTTCCACGGCGTGCCCGCGCCGCACGATCTCGCGTACCAGCGCGGGGTGCCGCGCGGCGCGCGCGCCGATGCAGAAGAACGTGGCTTGCACCCGGTGCTGGTCCAGCAGGTCCAGCACGCGCGGCGTCACCTCAGGATTGGGCCCGTCGTCGAAGCTCAGGGCCACGCAGCCTTGTGCCGCTGGCGGGAGCGTCAGCAGGTTCGGTCCCAGCCAGGTACTGCGCGGCCACAACCCGGCCGCCGTCAGCAGCAGGTGCGAGGCGATCACGCCGCCGGCAGCCCAAGGCAGGGCCGCGGGCTGCGCGACGATGGCCGCGGCAGCGCCGGCATGTAACGCCAGCGTACCGCTGACCAGGGCGCCGGGACGCCACGGGCGGGTGTCCTGGATGCCAGGGGAATGGGTCATGGGGTTCATGGTTGGTTCCTGGCCGGCGCGGACAACAGCGCAGGCGGTGCCAGGATAGCCGAGAACAATAGCGCCAGCACCGCGCCGGGGCCAACGGTCATGCCGAACGCTTGCAGCAATGGCAGGCTCGAGAAGGCGAGCAGGCCAAAGGCCGCCACCGTGGTCATGTTGGCCAGCATCAGGGACACCAGGGTATGCGGTGAAATGGCGCTGTCCTGCCGGCCGCCGCCGTTGAAGAACAGGGCGTAGTTCGAGCCCACCGCGATCAGCAGCAGCATGCCGACCAGGTGGAGGATGGTTAGCTGCCGTCCGCTGGCGGCCAGTCCCGCCACGACCACGAGCGTGGCTGCAGCCAGCGGCAGCAAGGTGCCCAGCACGCGCCGCGGCGAGCGCAGCGCGATCGCCAGCAGCACGGCAATGGCGGCCAGCCCGCCAAGCGACAGGTGCAGCGCTTCGCGCATATAGCTGCCGTAGAGATGGTCGGATTCGTTCTTCAGGTCGACAAAGAGCGTATCGTGCAAGCCGGCGCGCGCAATGGCCGCGCGGATCGGCGCCGCGTCCAGGCTCGGTTTGCCCTGCGTTGCCGTCGCGGGCGCGCGCAGCGGCAGCGTGGCGCTCCAGCGCTCGCCGCGGCGGGTTAGCAGCCCGTCGACGGCGAGCGCCATCGAGGTGCCGCGCAGGTCTTCCCGGCGCAGCGGCGCCGCGCTGCGCGCCTGCTCGGCTTCGTCCAGGAATGGCGCAAACAGGCCGGGCTTCACGGGTTGATCCGCTACCGCTGCCTGCAGCCGTTGCGCCAGTTCCTGCCGCGGTGGCAGGCTGGCCTGCCGGGCGTGCTGGGTGGCCAGGCTGGGCAGGTAGCGCGCCGGGCTCTCGTAGCCCGCGATGACGCCTTGCGCCACCAGCGGGTCCAGCTCCCGGGCCACGCGCTCCGCGCCCTGCAGCACGTTTTCCTGGTCGGGGCCGGACAACACCACGAGGTAACGCACGTCCGGTGCGCCAAGGTCGGCGCGCAACGAGGCATCGAGTGCCTGTTCCCGCTCGGGCACCGGGCTAAGCGAGGCGAGTTCCTGGCTCCACAGCGGGCCGCGCTGCAATAGCAGCACCGTGCCGGCGGCCAGCAGCAGCGCGGCCATCGGCCAGCGCAGCCGGTGGGCCTGCGTGGCGATGCGGGCCAGGCGCGTACCCAGCGGCGTGACGTCGCGCATGCGCAGTTTGGCCGGCGCCAGCCGCGGCAGCACGAAGCGCGTGACCAGGGCTGCCGTGGCCAGCCCGGCGATGGAATACAGCCCCAACTGGGCCAGCCCCGGGAAACCCGAGAGCAGCAGCGAGGCAAAGCCGCAGATCGAGGTCAGCACGCCCAGCCGCACCGTGGGCCAGAACGCGCCGACCCAGGCCCGCTCGTCGCGCCGGCCGCCATGCGTGTACTGGGCGGACTGCACGAACAGGTAGATGGAATAATCGACCGCCTCGCCGATCAGCGTGGTGCCGAAACCCAGCGTCAGCCCATGTACCGCGCCGCCAAAGCCCAGGCTGACCGCGGCCACCCCGGCCAGCGCGCCCGAAACCACCGGCACCAGCCCGAGCAGCAGCGTGGGCACCGAGCGGTACACCAGCAACAGCAGCGTGACGATCAGGCAGATGCCCAGCGTGGACAGGCGCTCCACTTCACGCTTGATGGTGTCGCGGGTGCTCACGGAGAACACGCCAGGGCCGGTCATCATGAGGCGGTAAGCCTCGGCGCCGGCTTGTGCTTGCCGCGCTTGCCCGAAGGCCTGGCGGATGGCGGCGATGGCGCTTGCCTGGCCGTCGGTGTCGGAGCCAGCGCTGGCGGTTTGCGCCAGCAGCACGGCGCGCTTGCCGTCGCGCGAGATCCAAGCGCCGTCGCGCAGCGGCACGCGTTGGTTGCTGTCGAGCTGGCCCAGCACGGAGGTGATTTCGCCAGTGGGGTCGCGTGGCAACAGCGTCTTGGTGAAGAGTCCCGCTGGCGAGGCGAGCAGGTCGAAGCTCTCGCTCACCGCCGCCTTCAGCCCGTCCGGCGAAAAGCGCTCGGGCGTCACCGTGGGGCTGAGCAGGTAGCGATGCGCGTAGAGGAAACGCTGATCGCTGGCCTGGTTGACCGGCTCGCCATTGTTGACCGAGGAGAAGCGCGGATCGGCACGCAGCTTTGCCGCCACCGCTTTGGAAAGCGCGGCGCGCCCGGCGGCGTCGCCGCCTTCGATGCCAAGCAGGATCAGGCGCGAGACCAATCCTTCACGCAACTGGTCCACCAGCAATTGCTGCTCCGCGCTGGGCGCGCGCGGGAGGAAGGCGGACAAGTCCGCGGTGAAGCTGGTGCGGGAAACCACCGCGGCGCACGCCAGCAGGAATACCAGCCACAGGCCGACCGCCACGCGCGCCGGCCGCCCGGACAGGCGCTGGCGCCAGTTGTCGCCGCGAGCCTGTCCGGTCATGGTGTGCCGGCGGTCTTGATCTGCATCACCGAGCGGTCGCCGTCGGCCTGCACGATCACCACGCTGTCGAGCGTGTCCCGAGCGCCGTCGATGCGGATCTGCTTGACGATGCCCGCCATGCGCGAATCAGCCGGCGTCAGGGTCAACGTCCAGCGCGCGGCGCGGCCCTCGATGCCGAGGCGATAGTAGCGCTCCAGCGCATTGCGGTTGCCGGCCAGGGTGCCGCGGATGCTCTCGATAAAGGCCGCGATTTCGGGGTAGTTCTGCAGCGGCATGACGAAGCGCTTGCCGCCGCGCTCCACCGTCATCATGTCGCCGTCGAGCACCAGGTTCTCCGGCTTGGGCGTGACGGTACGCTTTTCCAGATGATCCGGCGCCACGAAGACCAGCTCGCCCGACGACACCACCGGACGCTCGAGCATGGCGAGATACTTGGTCTCGGTAAAACGCACGCGCCCGGATTTGCGCTGCGCCAGCGCGGACATCAGCTGATCCACGCCCCAGGCCGCGGAAGCGGTGGCGGGCGGCTCGGCGGCCTGCGCGAGCGCCGGGGTGGCCACGTTAAGCGCGCCAGCCATGCAGGCAAGCACGGACAGCCGTGCAAGAATACGCAGACGGCAGGGCTGGCGGGCGTTCGGGGATCGGGGCATGGGTCAGGGCTCGTTGCCGGGCGGCGGCGCGCTGGAAAGCGGCGGGCCGGACTGCCAGAAGTCGTAGAAGTTGAACCAGTTGTACGGCGCGTCGTGGCAGTGACGCTCCAGCATGCCCACGTAGCGCGCCAGCGCGGCCTGGACTTCGTGCTCGCGCTGGCCGCGCGCCACGTGCGAGAAATCCACCAGCGTCTCGAAATGAATATCGTACCGGTTGCCGCCGCGGTACAGCCCGGTCATGAAGATCACGGGACGGCGCAGCATGGCCGCCATGCGCAGCGGGCCGGTTGGGAAGCCCGCCGGCGCGCCGAGGAAATCGCACTGCTGCACGGGATCGGTGGCGCGCTGCGAGAGCGTGCGGTCGGCCAGCATGCCGATCATGAAGCCGCGCTCCAGGTATTCGCGCACCTTCAGCATGGCATCGATGCGGCCGAGCGCAATCAAATCCTGGCGCATGGCCGGGTTGATGGCTTCAAGCAAGTCGTTGAGCTTGTGTGCGTTCTCCTCGTACATGGTGATCGCCACCCGCAGGTTGGGTCGCAGGCGGCCCACGGCGCGGATCACTTCGAAGCTGCCCATGTGCGCACCCAGCAGGAAGGCGCCACCGCCTCGCGCCATGGCCGCGTCCACCAGCTCGCCGCCATGCACGCGGATGTCGAACAGGTCGAAGCGTTCGTTGAGCAGGTAGACCCGGTCGTGGATGGTAGAGGCGAAGGTGAATACGTGCTTGAAACCGTCGCTCCAGCCGGCGGAGCGTCCCAGCACGCGGTCCAGGTAGGCGCGCGAGGCATGGCGCGCGGTTGGCGAGAACAGCACGAAGTAAGCGGTGATCAGGCGCAGCACGGCGCGCCCGAACCGACGGCCCAGCCGCAACGAGAGCCAGCTCATGATGCGCAGCAAGGTGGTGTTGCTGCGCTCCTCACGGCTGGACCAGTCGGCGCTGGCGGCTTGCTGTCGCTTGGCAGGCCACGTCATGCGCCGTTTTCCCCGGACTGCGGCGCCGGCCCCGGTGGGGTCAGCGTGCCGCTTGCTACGTCACGGCCGTTGGCGTCGAGCGTGAAGTGGATGGTGCCGCGTGCATCGGTTTCATGCGTGAGCGTCACCGGTTCTCCGGGCGATACCGGGCTCAGGAACTTGACCGAACCGATCTGGAAGATCTCCAGCGGTTGCGCCAGCGCCGCGCCGATCAGCATGATCGCGTGATCCAGCAGCACCACGCCCGGCACCACCGGATGGCCGGGGAAATGCCCGGCCATCGCGGGGTGATCGGGCGCGATGACGAAGCTGGCCGCAGCGCTCGCTTCGCCTTGCTCGGGGCGGTGGCCGGGTTGGTCCGCGCGCCTCATGCCGTGTCGCCGCGCCGTTGGGCCGCCTGCAGTTTCGCCACCAGTGGCGCCAGGATCTCGTGCGGGAGCTTGCCGGTAGCGTTGCGCGGCAGGGTATCCACGAACAGCAGCGGGCGCGGCAGGAAGGCCTGATCGATGCGCTCGCGCAGCGCTTGCTGGATCTGCGCGGCCCGCAGGCGCGGCGCCACCACCAGGGCGATCAAGCGCTGCACATGGCCCTCGGGCTGCTCGTCCGGCATGAAGAAGACGCCGTCTTCCACGCCCGCGATGGCGTTGAGCTGGTGATTGAGGTAAGCCAGGGAGGTGCGCTTGCCGGCGATATTGATCAGGTCCGCCTTGCGGCCGTGCAGCAGGAAACGGGTTTCGTCCAGCAGTTCCAGCGCGTCGCCCATGGCAACGGGTTGTTCCACGTGGCCGCCCGCGGCCCAGATCTGTTCATCTTCCCCGGCTCCGCTGCGCGCTTCCAGCTTCACCTCGGGGAACAGCTCCCAGGCGCTGGTCTGCGCGGTGCGGCGCGTAGCCAGCTGGCCGGTTTCCGTACTGCCGTAGATTTCCATCAGCGGCGCCGCCAGGCGCGCCTCCGCCTCGCAGGCCTGCTTCTCCGACAGCGGCGCGGTGGCGGACAGGACCAGGTCCGCGTGCGGCAGCTTGCCGGGAGAAAGCAGCAGCGCGCGCAGATGGACCGGCGAGGTCACCAGCACGCGCGGGCGCGGCACGGCTTCCAGCGCAGCGCGGATATCCGCGGGGTAGAAGGTAGGCGCCGCGCTCAGCGCGATGCCGCCCTGCAAGGCCAGCAATACCGTGGACTCGAAACCGTACATATGCTGGGGCGGCACGGTGCCCACCAGCGTATAGGCGCGGCCATCCTGCAAGCCCAGCCGTGCCGCCGCGGCGCGCACATTGCTGACCAGGAAGCCCCAGGTCTTGCGGTGCGGCACCGGCTGTCCGGTCGAACCCGAGGTGAACACATAGGCCATGACGCGCTCGCCAGGAATCGACGGTATGCGCACCTCGGCCGCGGGTGCATCGGTGGCTTGCCCGACGAACGCGGGAATGCGCAAGCGCGGCAGCGCGATATCGCAATCCGGCGTGTCGTGCAGGCAGAAGGCGTCGGGTGCGAACGAGGCAAGCTGGCGCACCATCTCCGGGGTATGGGTGGACGGCAACAGGCTGATCTTGCCGGCCAGCAGCGCGGCGCACAGTCCTACCGTGAAGCAATAGCGGTCGGCGCAGACATTGAAGACATGGCCACCCGGCGGCAACTCGGCGGCAAGCCGCATGACGTCGGCCAGGAACCGGCGCACCGTCACCGCCTGGCCGAGATGGTAGGCAATGATGCTGTCCTGCGAGGCGTGCGAAACCAGCGGAAAGGTGCGCACGATGTCGGACTGCCGATGTGCTGGGGCGGCCGGCATCAACGCGACAGCCCGGCGCGCGCGGCCATGGCCGCGCGGTAGCCCTGGATCGCTTCCCGGACGCCGGCATGGGCCAGTCCCGGGAGCGCAAAACGGCGGCAGCCCGCTTCCGCCACGAACATCAGTGCCACCAGCAGCGGGCTGCACAGGTTGGCGAAGGTGGACCAGGTGGCGATAGGCGCAAGCGCGAACAGGGCCGTGGATACCGTTGCCATGACGGCGAAGAACAGCGTCCACGCCAGCGTGATGGCGCGCGTGTAGCGTTTCAGCGCGGGGGAGAGCGGTCCCCGCACGATGGCGGCGAACTGGGTGCACAGCGGCGTCTGCCCGCGCCGCAAGCTACGGCCGAACATCAATCCGAGGGCGGTGTTTGCGCCCATGTGCTGCAAATAGTAGGTCCACCCGAAATGCAGCGAGAGCGGGGCGCGCAGCAGCCACAGGCCGGCACAGGCGAGCCCCAGCAAAATGAGCAGGGGGAGCCGCCAGCCGGAACGCCAGCTGAAGCTCAGCGCCAGCAGGACAAAAGGCGCGGCACCCAGCAGCAAACCGGCCACCTGCGCGCCGGGCTGCTGGGCCACACGGTGCAAAGCGTATTCATACAAGGCGAAAAGTGCAGCAACGATTACCCATCCGTGCCGGCGCAGCGGATGTTCGCCGGCCGCATGTGCCGTGCCCGGCATCTGTTTGGGTGCAGCGGTTTGGCTGCCGATGAGGCTGTCGTCCGCCGGTCTGGCGGACACGTCGGCGGCACGGCGGGACGCGAATGGATCACAAGATGACATGTGGGGGCGCTATGTGGGTACGGGTGGCGCTCGTCTTGCCGGCTGCAAGGATCACATGCCCTGCAATGGCGCCCGACAGGACGAACCGGCGCCTGTCTGGGCACCGGGAAGCAAGACGAGAGCATATAGCGTGAAGACTGCGGAAGTGGAGCGATGATTCCGGAAGTGGTGAACAATGTTGTTACCAAACTTCTCTTTTCTAGTGGGATTTACCCCGCCTTGGTAGCATCAGCCCCAAAGACGGTGCCGAAGTATACAGTAGCAGTCTCACTTCACGCATGCCCCGGCGCCACACGACCGCTGTAGCGTGCATGCGGACCCCCTCGATATTTCCAACGTTGCGACGATGACCGAACTGGAACATGAACTCGCCGAGTTGATCATCGGTGAACTTGATATCACCGATATCGAGCCGGAAGACGTCTCTGCCGAGACGCCCCTATATGGTGAGGGCTTTGGCCTGGATTCCATCGACATCCTGGAAATTGCCCTGCTGATATCCAAGAAATACGGCTTCGAGTTGCGCTCCGATAATCCTCACAACCACGAGATTTTCGCCTCGCTCGGCAGCCTTGCCGCTTTTACGGCAGAGAATCGGTCCCGTTGAAGCCTTTGGGTCAACGGCCCGGGATGTCAGAGGCAATAGGACAGACAACGCACACCAATGTGCGGTATCTGTACGGGTATCGGAAGAGGTGCCTGTGACCGTAACGAAGCAGCCGCTTGTGGGAGCGTGGATGGAGCAGCAAGAGAAGCGCAAGTTGGCGCTGGTCACCGGCGGCAGTGGTGCAATTGGGCAAGCGATCTGCGTGGCGCTGGCGCAGGCCGGCCACGAGGTCTGGGTCCACGCCAACCGCAATCTTGCCCAGGCCGAAGCGGCGGCCGGAACGATTCGCGCCGCCGGCGGACGTGCGCATGCCATCGCCTTCGATGTTACCGATGCCGATGCTACCGACGCTGCATTGCAGCGCATCCTGGCCGACGGGCCGGTGCAGATACTCGTCAACAACGCCGGCATCCATGACGATGCCCCCATGGTCGGCATGACGCGCGAGCAATGGCGCAGCGTGATCGATGTCTCGCTCAACGGCTTCTTCAACGTCACCCAGCCCTTGCTGATGCCAATGATGCGCACCCGCTGGGGCCGCATCGTCAACATGGCTTCGGTGGCGGCGCTGATGGGCAACCGCGGCCAGGCCAACTATGCGGCGGCCAAGGCCGGGCTGATCGCGGCCACGCGCTCCTTGTCGATCGAGATGGCCTCGCGCGGGGTGACCGTCAACGCCGTGGCGCCTGGCGTCATCGAGTCGCCCATGATTGGGCAGGCGTTTCCGGTCGAGCGCATCCGGCAGCTGGTGCCGGCGGGGCGGGCCGGCAGCGTGCAGGAAGTGGCGGCCATGGTCGCCTACCTCGTGTCGGACGCGGCGGCCTACGTCACTGGCCAGACGCTCTCGATCAATGGTGGCATGGCCTAGGGCGGCCGCGGGATGCTAGAAGACATGATGGATAACAATGCCCATTCCAGCGCCGGTGGCGGCATGCCGGCCGCGTTGTTGGCTTCCGGCCCGCGCCAGTGCGATGTGCTGGTGATCGGCGGCGGTCCTGCCGGGTCTACCGCCGCGGCCTTGCTGGCGGAGCGCGGCTTCCAGGTCACGCTGCTGGAGAAGGCGAGCCATCCGCGTTTCCATATCGGCGAATCCTTGCTGCCCGCCAACCTGCCGCTGTTCGAGCGCCTGGGGGTGGCCGGCGAAGTGCGGGCCATCTCCATCGAGAAATGGGCCGCCGAGTTCGTCTCGCCGTGGCACGAAGGCGGCCAGGCTTTTGAATTCGCCGATGCCTGGGACAAGTCGATGCCCTATGCCTACCATGTGCGTCGCTCTGCCTTTGACGAGTTGCTGTTCCGCAATGCGGCGCGCAAGGGTGCGCAAGTGATCGAGCAATGCCGGGTGAAGGAAGTGGCGTTCCTTGCGCAGGACGCGGGCGCCGTCGTGCATGCCGTGCGGGACGACGGTAGCCAGGAGGACTGGCAGGCGCGCTTCGTGGTCGACGCGTCGGGCCGCGACACGTTTCTTGCCAACCGCTTCAAGACCAAGCTGCGCAATCCCAAGCACAACAGCTCCGCGCTGTACGGGCACTTTCGCGGCGCGCGGCGTCATCCTGGCAAGAACGAAGGCAACATCACGATCTTCTGGTTCGAGCACGGCTGGTTCTGGTTCATCCCGCTCTCGGACGGGACCACCAGCGTGGGCGCGGTGACCTGGCCGTATTACCTCAAACGCCGCAACAAGCCGCTCAAGGACTTCTTCGCCGACACCATCGCGCTGTGTCCGGCGCTGGCGGAGCGCCTGGCGGATGCCGAGCTGATCGCGGATGTGGAAGCTACCGGCAACTATTCCTACGTGACCGAGCAGACCTTCGGCCCGAACTACGTGCTGCTTGGCGACGCCTATGCCTTTATCGACCCGGTGTTCTCGTCGGGCGTGATGCTGGCCATGACCAGCGCCTTTGCCGCGGCCGATGCCATCGAAACCTGCCTGCGCCAACCCGCCGGGGCGCAGGCTGCGCTGCAGCGTTTCGACAAGGTCGTGCGTCACGGGCCCAGGCAGTTCTCCTGGTTTATCTACCGCATTACGACGCCGACCATGCGCGATCTGTTCATGGGGCCGCGCAACTTGCTGCGGATGAAAGAGGCGCTGCTGTCCGTGCTGGCTGGCGACATCTACGGCAAGACGCCGATCTGGCGCTCGCTGCTGGCTTTCAAGGTGCTCTACTACGGCGTGGCGCTGGTCAACTGCCGGCGCTCGCTGGGCGCATGGCGTCAACGCCGCCGCAATATCCGCCCGCTCGACGACACCGGCACGGTGGCCAGCCAATGAAGCGCGATGCGATGAACGCAACACCGCTGCGGCTGGCGCAATACACGGCCGGTGCGCTGGCGGCGGCGCGGCCGGGCTGGCTGGAGGGCGCGCTGGGCGCCGTCTGGTATGGCGGCGGTGCGCCACCGCCTGGGCTTGCCGGCGCGGACCTGCCGCTGCTGCGCGTGGCCACGCCGCCGCTGGGCGAGGATCCGGTCGTTTGCGAAGTCTGGCACGGCAGCAATGCGGCCTGGGGTGCCATGGCCCAGCCCGCCACCGGGCGGCACGGCGTGGTGCATTTCCGCGTGGACGCTGCGCTGGGCCTGATGTTCGGCAGCGTCACGCTGCGCGAGGCGGATTTTGCCGGTGCATCGGGCGCCACGCTGCAGCTCGCCACCGAGCGGGCCTATCGGGACATCTTCGGCCTGCTGGATGCACAGGGTTATCCCTACCTGGTGCGGGTATGGAACTACGTGGCCGATATCAATGCCGAAGAGTCCGGCATGGAGCGATATCGCCAGTTCAATATCGGGCGCCAGGATGCCTTCACCGCTTGCCACCGGGAGATCGTGGGCAATGTGCCGGCGGCCTGCGCGCTTGGCACGGTGGGCCAGGCCGTGGCGCAGCGCGCGCTGTCGATCGGCTTCCTGGCCAGCCCGCGGGCGCCTGTCGCGGTGGAGAATCCGCGCCAGGTCAGCGCCTATCGCTACCCTGCGCAATACGGCCCGCGCAGCCCGACCTTTGCGCGTGCCGGCTTGTGGGAGGCCAGTACGCAGCCCGGTATGCAGCCCAGTACGCAGGCGCAGGAGCAGGACGAGCGCGCCGCGCCCGTGCTGTTTGTCTCCGGCACCGCCAGCATCGTTGGCCATCGCACGGTGCACATTGGCGATGTGGCCGCGCAAACGCGCGAGAGCATTGCCAACATCGCCGCCGTGCTGGAGCAGGGCGCGCGCGACGGCCATCCCGGCCTTGGTTTGCCGGAACTCGCCTACCGGGTCTACGTTCGCCATCCGCAGGAGTGTGGCACGCTCGCCAGCGTGCGCGCGGAACTGGAGAAAGCAGTGGGGCCCGGCATGCCGATCGCCTACGTGCAGGCCGACATCTGCCGCGACGATCTGCTGGTGGAAATCGAGGCATCGGCCGGCCACGGGCTGGAAGTGTTTGCGTGAGCGCGGCCAGGGAGGTGCCTTGATGCTCCGGCAACTACGCGAAACCTTGCAAGGCCAGGCCACGGTGGCGGCCGAGTACGCCGCGTTCTACGCCGGCATGTTGCTGCTGGCGCTGATCTCGCTGCTATGGGCACCCTTTGCCGTGGCCTGCTATTGGCTGCTGCCGCCCGGGCTGGGGCAGCGCTTTGGCCGCTTCGTGATCATGGGCATGTTCCGCTTCTACCTGGGGGCGCTGGCCGCCATGGGCGCTTGCTGCTTCGACCTGCGCGAACTGGACAGCCTGCGCGGCGGGCCGCCCCTCGTGCTGGCGGCCAATCACCCCGGCCTGCTGGATGCCTTGCTGGTATTGTCGCGGCTGCCTGGGGCGGCCTGCGTGATGAAAGCCGAGGTGGCGGACAATCCCTTCCTCGGCGCTGCCGCCAGGCTGGCGCGCTATATCCGCAACGACACGCTGACCGGCCTGATCCGCAGTGCCGTGCAGGAACTGCGGCATGGCGGCCAGGTGCTGGTGTTCCCCGAAGGCACGCGCACCACACGCTACCCGGTCAATGCTTTCAAGGGCGGCGTCGGGCTGATCGCCAAGCGTGCTGGCGTGCCGGTGCAGACGCTGTTTATCGAGACCGATTCGCCGTTCCTGGGCAAGGGCTGGCCGTTTTTTCGCAAGCCCGATATGCCGGTCTGCTATCGCGTCCGGCTGGGCCGGCGTTTCGATCCCCCCGACAGCGAGCGCGGGTTCATGGCCGAACTGGCGCAATACTATGAGGCTGAGCTGTCATGCCCGGAGATGGCGCCGCTGCGTCCCGGCAAGGCTGGCTGCGCTGCGGTGCACCATGTCTGAGCGGCCGGGTTTACGTGGTTGCCGCGCACGCCCCGGTTCTTGTTTTTTCACTGTTTCCAGATTCACTTTCAGATTCACTCTCAGATTCACCTTCGCATGACTAAGCCTTCCACCACTCATCTCGTCCTGATTCCCAGCTATAACCCGGGGTCCAAGGTTCGCGACACTGTGCGCGAGGCGCGGCGCCACTGGTCGCCGGTATGGGTGGTGGTGGATGGCAGCACCGACGGCAGCACCGAGTGGCTGCAGCAGGAGGCGGCGGCCGACCCGGGCCTGCGCGTGCTTGTGCTGCCCCGCAACCAGGGCAAGGGCGCGGCAGTGCTGCACGGGCTGGAGCAGGCCGCCGCGCAAGGGTTCACCCACGTGCTGACCATGGATTCCGACGGCCAGCATCCGGCCGGCCTGATCGCGCCCTTCATGGCGGCATCGCAACGTAACCCGCGGGCCATGGTGCTCGGCCGTCCGGTCTTCGATGCCAGCGCGCCGAAGGTGCGGGTCTACGGGCGCCGTATCTCCAACGCCTGGGCCAACCTGGAAACGCTCTGGGCCGGCATCGGCGATTCACTCTATGGCTTTCGCGTTTACCCGATCGCGCCGCTGCGTGCCGTCATGCACAAGCAGCGCTGGATGCGCCGTTTCGATTTCGATCCCGAGGCGGTGGTGCGCATGTGCTGGCAAGGCGTGCGGCCGCTGAACCTGGATGCGCCGGTGCGCTATTTCAGCGCCGGGGAAGGCGGCGTGTCGCATTTCAATTACGTGCGCGACAACCTCTTGCTGAGCGGGATGCACGCGCGCCTGCTGGCCGGCTTCCTGCTGCGCCTGCCGTTGCTGGCCTGCCGCCGGCTGTGTGCCCGGGATGGCACGGCTTCCCGCATTACCGCGCCCTGACGGCGCCCGGATGGGGCATCTTGCCACCCGCCGATGGCGTTTGCTTGCCGTCGGGCGTGGCCGGCCATACATGCTTTGGCTCGCCTTCGGGTAGACTGATCACCGAGTGAGTTCCAGCCACGCAGTCGGCCAATCGAGATTCCAGTCTTGCGAGGAGAAGTCCCCCATGCATGCAGTCCCGTTGCTAGATAGCAGTGCCAACGATAGCGATAGCCCCGCCGAAGCCCCGCTGCGCGACCTGCGCCGCGTCACCATCCATCCCGATCACTGGTATCCCCTGGCCTGGTCGCGCGAGGTCAAGCGTGGCAAGGCGCATGGCGTGCGCTTTGCCGGGGAGCCGATCGTGCTGGTGCGCACGGAGTCCGGCGCGGTATTCGCGCTCGAGGATCGTTGCGCGCACCGGCAGGTGCCGCTGCATGCGGGCGTGGTCGACGGCGAATCGATCCGCTGCTGCTATCACGGCTGGACCTACGACTGCACGGGCCGTTGCATCGACGTGCCTTACCTGGGCCGCGAGCGCCTGCCCAACGGCGTGCGCTCCTATCCGTGCCGCGAGGTGGAGGGGCTGATCTTCGTGTTCCCCGGCAGCGCGGTGCTGGCCGACGAAACCCCGTTGCCAAGCCTTGGCTCGGTGGCCAACAAGGCCTACAAGACGCGGCGATTCGGCCGCGAGGTCAAATGTCACTATTCCTTCATGCACGAGAACCTGATGGACATGAACCATCAGTTCCTGCACCGGCGGCAGATGGGGCAGATGCGCGCCCGCTCGCTCGGCCGCCGTCGCGGCGATGGCTGGGTCGAGGTGGACTACACCTTCTCCCGCGAGCAGGGCAAGCAGCCGGTGGGCGAGGCACTGGTGTTCGGCGGCGGCAGCAAGGGCGGGCAAGACGGCAAGGACGTGATGACGGTGCGCACCTTGTATCCCTACCAGACCTTGCAGATCCGTACCGGGGATGCCACGCTGGTGATGGACCTGTGGATCGTCTACGTGCCGCTCGACGCCGAGCAGCGCACCAACCGCACGTTCGGCCTGCTGTCGATCAAGAAGCCGGGCATTCCCGGCATACTGGATCTGGCATGGCCGCTGCTGGTGTGGTTCACCGAGCGGATCTTCAAGGAGGACCGCTGGATCGTCGAGAGCGAGCAGGAGGCGCATGACAAGCAGGGCGCCGACTGGAACCAGGAGGTGTTCCCGGTCATCAACGAACTGCGCGACCTGCTGCGCGAGTGCGGCATGCCGGAGGCGACCGCCGCGGGTTGACGGCGGATATGCCGATGGCTATTGCGCGAAGCGGCTGCGTTCGTCGCGCTCGAGCGCGGAGCAGGCCGTCCTGAGGATGGCCGAGAAACGCGTCAGCGCGGGCTCGATGCGGTAGGCCGGCCCGGCAATGGATATCCCGTAGCATTCGCCCGACAGGCGCACCGGCCAGGCCAGCGCGCCAACGTCGGGCAGCGACTCGCCCAGGTTGATAAAGCAGCCCTGTTCGGCGGATGTCTTGAGCTCGGCTTCCAGCTGCGCCGCGTTCGCTATGGTGCGGGGCGTGAAGCGCTCGAAGCTGAGCTGCGCGATCAGCGCGCTGCGCTCGTCATCGGGCATGACGGACAGCAAGGCCTTGCCGATCGAGTTCGCGTGGAGCTCGCGCCGCTCGCCGGCGGTGGCGATATAGCGGATCGCGTGCGGGGATTCGAGCACGTCCAGGTACACCACCCACCTGCCTTCATGCAGCTTGCCGATCACCACGGTCTCGCCGGTGGCGGCACGCAGCTCGTTCATGGTGCCGTGCACCCGGTCCAGCACCGGGTCGTGCCGCGCGATCTGCTGCGCCATGGCCAGCAGGCGGCCCGTAGGGTAATAGCCCTGGCGGCGCCCGGTCTCGTAGAGATACCCCAGGGAGGTCAGGGTGCGGATCAGCGCCAGGCAGCTCGATGCCGGCACCGCCAGCAGCCGGGCAAGTTCCGAGAGCGACAGCGCGCGCCGCTCGCGCGCGAAGGTTTCGATGATCTCGAGCACGCGCAACGCCGTCTTCACGTTCATCGGCGGCGCTTTGTTGTCGTTGGCGGTCATGGATGGGGCGGGCCCGGACAGGTCGGAAGAGAAGCGCTTATCTTAGTCCATAGTCCCATGGCCGGCCTTGCCGCAGTGCTGATGGCGCCGCTCGAGGGCTCGCGTTCAAAACGGCAGGTGGGCATAAGCATGACTAAGCAAGCTTTTTTTAGGGGCGGCTTGCCGAACGGCGGGGGTAGGGCTCGACGTCTATTTCGACGAGCCTGGCAACGGCTGCATCAGCCGATTGAGGAACCAGCGGCCGGCGGGGCCGGGCGGCGTGTCCTTGCGGTAGACGGCGAACATGGCAATGGGCGGGGTTCGCGGCTGGAAGCTCTCCAGGCGCAATTTGACCAGGGTGCCGGCATCGAGATCCTCCTGCACCATGGCAACCGGCATGTGCCCCCAGCCGAAGCCGGCGCGCAGGAAGGCATGTTTGGCGCCCAGGTCGGCCAGGCGCCAGGTGAGCGGCGCGAATACGCCGAAGGTCTTGCCCTCGGTAAGGGTGGTGCGGTCGGTCAGGACCAGCTGGACGTGCGGCTCCAGTTCACGCTGGCGGATCACACCTCTGTGCGCTGCCAGTGGATGCGATGGCGCGGTCACGGTGACCATCGGCACATCGAGCAGCTTTTCCGCGTCGAGCGTTTCCGGAACGGCGGGCATCGACCCGCTGATGCCGAGCCGGCAAACGCCGTCGAGCACCGGCCGCAGGACCGCACCCAGCGCCTCGACGTACAGGCGCAGCGGCGTGTGCGCAAACGCATCGCGAAACTCGCCGACCGCCACGGTCAGCGAAGCCATCGGGTACATGACATCGACCACCACCGACAGCTCCGGTTCAAGCCCCTCCGCAATCGCGCGTGCCTTTGACTTGAAGCCGTCCATGCCGCTTACCACCATCCGTGCTTGTGCCAGCAACGCAGTGCCTTGTTCGGTCAAGCGCGGGTAGCGGCCGTTGCGGTCGAACAACTGCACGTCGATCTGGCTCTCGAGGTTGGCGAGCGTATGGCTCACCACCGACTGTGCGCGCCGCAGCTTGCGGCCTGCGGCGGAGAAGCTGCCCTCGTCGGCCGCGGCAATGAATGTGCGCAACTGGTCCAGCGAGACACCGTCGAGCATATATCTAATCCGTAGATGGTTCGCATCGATAAATATAGGCTACCGGCATAGATGTCAAGCGCCTAACCTTCGGTCATGGCATCACCGAAGGAGCTTTCTTGACGTCCTCCCCGTCCTAAAGGACGGGGATTCCTACTACTAGCGATGCACGTCCGCATCGGAGAATGTTTAACGCGGCATTGGTATCGCGATCATGTACAACACCGCAGCTGCTGCAAGTCCACTCTCTTATTCGCAAGCCTGCGATACCTTTCGGCCGCGTTGTGCTGTCATTGGAACC
>NZ_JBIUHC010000081.1:0-45875 GCF_044627735.1 Cupriavidus sp. CuC1
CCACGAACTGCTACCGCTGCCACGCTAACCGGCAAACTGTGCGTCATGGACATTCTTGACGCATTGCGCCTCGCCCCCGAGCGCCGACCTGTACCGCTTGTATCTGACCATCGGTCGGATGCTCGACGATCCGATGCGGATCCTGGAGAGCCGCCGGCACCTGCATATCGGCATGACCGTCAGTTACGTGGCCGACGATCTAACCCAGCCGGTGCGGCAGGGTCGCATCCTTGAACTCCGCCAGACCCAGGCCGTGGTCGAAGATATCGCTACGCGCCGGCGATGGGCCTTGCCCTATGCCGCGGTCATCGCCGATGCCACCGCTGCGGCCCAATCGCCACCGCACGACCCACCGCCACCGCCGCGTGCGCAGCGTGCTGACTTCATGGTCGGTGACACGGTGGCCTTTACCGACCAGCACCTGCACGAGCGCATCGGCACCGTCGTGCGTGTCAACCAGAAGACCGCGTCCGTACAGTGCAATCCCGACGAAGGCCACTGGCGGGTCTCCTTCGCGCTCCTGCGTAAAGTGGTCGATCTGTAGCTGTCATTCACGAACAGAGGAAGCCGTCAAGTCCATTACGGATGGGTTCCGCTGACGCTTACTTTGTTTCCGTCCTTGGAGACAAGCAGCACACGGTCGCTGCGAGAGCAAACTACTGTTGCCCTAACCTTCGATTTCACCATCCGCCCCTCCACTAGAAGTCCCGCCAAAGTGCATCATACCCGCTCTTCCAGACAATGCTTCTGGGCAAGAGTGGCCGCGGGCATTTGATCGAATGGCATCGGCGATCTGCCGCACACGCGAAAGGGATGGATATACCTGGTTATTGTCTCCGTGGATGTCTTGGCCATCCTTGGCGGGATCGTCATGATGAGCTAGACCGCAGCATGCGATCGCGTCCTTGCCCCCGCCGCTGAGGGGGAGACTGGAGACCCGACAGCCAATGCCGGGAGGTCCGCTTTGGCCGATGAACCGCCATCCAGCCTGCGCTCGCCGAACGGCCGGTGAGGGGTGGCTGGTGGTCATCCAGTTCGAGGTTGGCGATCGTCACTTCATCGGCCATAGCGAACGTTGCCCACACGAAACAAATGTAATCTTCTGTTAATGTCGCGCGCCGCAGCCCTGGCCGATATGCATCGTTGTTTTGTGAGCATTGCGCACGGTGGCTCGCCCGTGTCCAACCGCTGGCCGCCGCCGGCAGCACGATAACCAGACTCGTTTTCAACAGCGCGCTGCGCCGCCTTCGCCACCCGACGCGACGCGGCATCGCGCTGACGCCCGCCGCATTGCCGGCGCTCTTCCTGCTGTACGTGCTGGCGCTCGTGCCGTTTACGCCGGGCATCGGCGACATCCGCAAAGCCCGCGTTGATCGGCCAGCCGGAGGAAAGCTCGTTCGTCTGGTTACGAGGATGCCCTCGCGAAAAAGGCGCGTATGTTGTCCACGATTGTTTTGAAAAGCCTTGCCGACGAACGAAGGTGGCGCGTACACACATCCTGTGATGTGATCTATGTGGCAAGCCTGAAGGCATCCGACCGTGTATCCATGGATGCCACCGCCTTAGAAAGCGCTCCTGACTGCGTGCCACCTATCGCGGCCCGCTCACCGCGCACGGTCCGCTGGCGGTGGACGGCGACCTCAGGGGCGATGGCGATCGCTTGATAGCCCATTAGCCAGAGGATTCGACAACAATGGGGTTCACGTTATCGCTGGCATCTTCCGCGGCGCCGACTAACCCAGCATCAAGCTTCCATTGATGCCGACGGTCGTGGGCGTTGGCAGTGGGCGAAAAAGCCTGCTTTGCCTGATCGAACAGGCCTTTGCGCATGGCCTCTTCCCTTGCCAGCATGCGCAGCGCTTCGTCTTCCGATACGCATGCCTCGTTCGCCAGGATCAGCGCGTTCATGAAACCCGGCAGGTTCAATCCTAGTTTGTACTTATTCAAAAGTGTCTGCGGGATGCCCATGTCGTGTGCCGCCCGGTTCACGGATCGGCCCCTAAGCGCTTTCTCTATGAACTCTCTGTATGTCATAGTTTATCCAATTGCGAGGCTAACACTTTGTCGCGGCCTATCATCCCACGCGCTATGGGCGATTTTTACCAGACTACACGCTTACACAGGCCCTTCAAGTGGGCGCGGCGAGGATGGAAACTCTCGCTTGATTTAACATTCTTGCCCTCCTCGAACTCGTAATGACCAATAGAGAACTAGCCTAGGCCTAGCATTAAGCGAATAGTCCAAAAGGCGCAATGCATGCCGCTTATGCAGCGCGCTACACTCACAGTAGCCAGAGGTGACCTCAGGCACCATGGGCGATAGGCGCGACTCGCGCGCGCCATTGGTCGCAAAGGAATGCGAATTTAGGCAATGGTCATGTCGAATCCCGATAAGTAAAGTTCGGAGGAGAAGTTCCGGTCATGAAAGCCTTTGTTGGTCTTACAAGCGCTCCCTGGCCGGGCTTATTTGTCCAGCTCGATGCGGGTGGCGAGCACCACGTTACCCGTCACCTTGCCCTTCACCTGGACCTTCAGGCCAAGCACGAGGTCGTCGGCGCGACGCGGCAGGCTTCCGTTGTCGAAGACCGTATTGCTATCCCACTTCACGACAATGGTACCGTTGCGCAGCGTGAAGGTTTGCTGGGTCTTGTCGAGGCTGGCGATCGGGCCATGTAGCTCGTGAGCGTCGTCTTGCTCCTGAGCCTCGTTCTTGACCTCGACCTTGGAGGCAACCAGCGTGCCGTTGACCACCGTGCCTTCCACTTCCACGCGGGCGCCCAATACCGGCGTGCCTTGCGTGGCGGCAGTGGCGGGCACCGAGACCTTCACGCCGTTGACCTCGAAATCGGTAGCCGAGGTGAGCTTAGTGACGACACCCTCCAATTCAAGGCGCCGCCCCTCTGTGAGGACCGGTGTCAGCCTCACCTGACGCACTTTGCTGGCAACGATTGTGGTGGGATTCGTCAGGGTGCCCTTGACACGGACCAGCATGCCGTTGGTGACGCCGTTTGGCAGATTCACCAGGCTGACAGACGGGTCTTGCACGGTGATGCCGTTGAGGGTAAAGGTGCCTGCGGCAGCGCCCTGGACGGTACCGGTCAGGCGCACCTCGCTGGTAGCGGGGATTCGCTCGACGCGGGTTGCCTTCAGAGTGCTGCCCGTAGCGTTGGGAATCCCGTGGATTTCCACGGTACCGTTGAGCGCCAGCGAACCAAGGCCACTCACATTGGCGCCATCGAAGACGGTACCCGGTGTCACCGTCACCACCACGCCCAGGACGGTCAACTGATTGCCGGCCACATTGATCGCGGAAATCGGGCCCTGCACAAAGCTACGACCGGCGATGCTGCTCGCCTTACCCGTCTTGGCGCCGTTATCGCGCTCGCCTTCGACTTCGATCACCATGCCTAGTTTCAGGTCGGCATCCTTGCCATTGGCATTGTCATCATCGAGCGTGACGGTGGCAGCGCTGTCGTCGATGCGCACGCCATTCAGGATCACGCTGCCAAATCCCGAGATCGGCGCGCTGAAGGTTGTGCCGGTGCTTGCCGGCGTCACGGTAGCGGCTCCATCGCCACCGCCACCGCCGCAGGCGACAAGGATTGCCGTGACGCCGGCAACGGCTGCCAGCCATAAGACGCGGATCGCCGGCACGCGGCGCTGGGATTCCGTTGTATTCATCGTGGTTCCCTCCATCAATTTCGTTACGG
The DNA here is from genome assembly GCF_044627735.1 of Cupriavidus sp. CuC1. NCBI lineage: Bacteria > Pseudomonadati > Pseudomonadota > Betaproteobacteria > Burkholderiales > Burkholderiaceae > Cupriavidus > Cupriavidus sp. CuC1. Next base: position 3,710 of record NZ_JBIUHC010000081.1, read on the forward strand.
CGCTATTTGCGGGTGTTTGCCCTGATGCGTAGGCTACGTGCCAAGGTGGAATCCCCGCAAAGCATTTCTACATCTTGCTGCCTGTTGCGCTGGCCGGCTCTTCAGATTAGTACAAGGAATGCGCGGTTGCTGTGAGCGTTAGGTAGGAGTCTCGCAATCACGGACATTTAGCTCAGGTTGACGACGGCTGTGGCGCCAGCAGCGGTGGCGCCAAACGAATGGAAGCCAAACGAATGGAATGGAGAGACCACCATTCGACTGCTCGCTCATGTTTCCCATCTCGACCTCCATGGAGAGGATGCGGCATTATTTCTAGAAACAAGTTTCGTTGAGGGACTAAGAAAGTGGGGTAACAAGTTGCAACAATGTGCGAGGCAACGCGGAATTGCAGTGGATGTGCTGTTGGTAGAAGTGGTCTTCGGCATACACGGCTGATGCGGTAGCGAAGACGAGTGCAAGTACTACGGGGTCGCAAACTCGAGATAAGGTGGTGCGAAAATTCTTCATCTTCTACCTCCTCAAAGGAGTTAATTTCGGAAACACCGTCGTTGGTTGCATCGCAGGGTACAACGAATCTGCAATAGCACCTATGCAGGATATTCCTGGACAAGCGTGCATCTCGGCAGCAACAACCATGCAATGGCCGCCGTGCTTCCTGGTGACGAAAGGTAGATGTAACCGTAGGGTGGTAAACGTACCGTGCCGCTAATTTATTCCAGGCCTCTGCAACTATTCTCACCGCCGCGTTGCCCCGCGCAGCACCGATTCGATGCGAAGAGCACAGTTCGCATCACGTCTCCTCACTGACCGTGCTGCAGCGAGTTCGGCCCGGCAAGCCTCTCCAGCCACTTCCTGGTGTAACCGAATGGACGGATGTGATGCAGCCCCATTGGGAACGTACATGGATGTGGGCCCGCGAGCCTCGGGCCGACGTGCGGACCTTCGCCAGCCGGTCCCGCCTGGGATCGCCTAAGATTCAGCAACTCAAATTCTTCGTCCACCCACGCCTCCGACTCGTTGTCCCATTCGCACTCCGGGTAGCCAGACGCAGTTACCCGCGCCCGGCCCGAAGGCGGCTCGGACTCAGCGAGCAATCTCGAACTACACCATCTCAATTGCCGCAGAAATCGGTAGTACGCCATACAGTTTGAAACCGGGTACCGAAAGGTGCCTTCGTAGAGGCTTGAGCCGTGTGCGTCGAAAGAAGCATGCACGGTTCCTAGTTCTTTTCACAATGTGGCGGACGTCCCAAGGGGTGCCCTTTGTGATAGGTTCCTGACAGGCAGGACACAGGCGATCTTGCCTGAGCCAGACGCGGTAAAGCTTCGCCCGGCCTCTTGACGAGTTCAGCATTTTCTTGCCCCACCGGGACTCGAAGTGCTGCTCCCATTTTGGGTCGTGCGGATTCGCGTTGGCTTTGATCTTGACATGCCGCTGTATTGGCGTGTCCGACTCTTGCAACAGGGTAAGCTCTTGTTCCGTTCCATCCTCTTTTCTTCTGTGGCGGTAAATACCCAGTTCCGGGTGCCTCGGGTCTTGAAGTATTTCTCTTTGACCCATTTGGCTCCTTTATTGGGGTGCCTTCTTACCGCCCATTGCCATAGCATTGACCAGACATTGGCATCGACCTGAGAGAAGGTTTCCTTGGCGAAGCTTCGGCTATCGTCCAAGTGCAAGCCGAATACATGCATGCAGACCGTTTCGACATCACGAACAAGAAGCTTGCAAAAAGGCGTCGGGTCCATACATGCACGAAAAGGACGATTACCCCAAGTAGTGCTGACTCTTGGTATTCATTATATTTTGTGTACTCGGCATAGGGCAACTGGAAGATCATATCAAGATCTATGCCATCAAGTCGAGGGCAATTAGGATGCGCCATCGTGCGCTGGATTTGTGGCGAGGGATATTGTTATTTGGTCTTTCTCAGGGATGAGGGTACGAATTTATCAATCTCCGCGTCGGAGAATGTGTAATCTTCGTTTTTTTGAGCGCGTTTTGAGCTTGCGAGTATGCCTTTGCATTCGTGTGCGTGGCCCCCCGCGTATATGGCTGCCAATTTCCGCTGCAGCTCATCTCGTTGCTTGATCGCTTCCTCGCTCCTGATTGCTTGCATCCTGAGGTCAGTAAGAAGAGACAAATAGGATTCCCGTATCACCCATAAATTTGCCGCAGTGTCGCGGTGCTTCTGCGCGGTCCCGCCTGGATCGAATCCCTTCATGTAGCCGGATATGCAGAGTCTGATGAAGCCGTCGCAACCTTTAGCCACAGCGTGTCCACAAACACGAGAAAGAGCCCCGCATGCAGTGAGCGCGGACACTGCGATTTGGGCAACCTTGAAGCGCCAGAGCGTTCGCGCACAGTTGTCCGCCATTTTCTCGTGGGTCTTGTGCGTATAGACAACGCGCCCAAAGCACTCTCGAATTTGGTCTTCCAAGGACGAAAAATCAGGCATGGCTGGATAGTTGGCTAGAGGGTCACATATCCTACCCGGCCCCTCAGTAGCCGCTGCCCAAATGCCTTCGCGCCTTCGCGCCCTGTCGGTCCGATCGGTGGACCGCTGGAACTGCTGGAGAAGAAGATGAAGGCTGAACGCGAAGAGCGTCAACGGGCGGCCGTGGTCGCTTCCAGATTGCCTCAGCGGGGCCGTGGGCGCAGCAAAGCTAGCAGTGGCGCCTCAAAGCGAGGGGCCAGAAGGAGTGGGGCGCTCGGCGGTGGCCGTCGAGCGCGCCGCCTGCTCGTCAATGGCCGCAAACGCTTGGCTCAGGACCCCCTCGAACGCTTTCAGAGCTTGGGCGTAGGTCGGGTTGCTCTCGGCCGGCGAATAGACCATGTCTTGCACGAAGGCCGCGTATTGGGCGTCAAGCTCACGGCTCTCCTTGGCGAACGTCAGGACGGAGACAATTTCCTTGCGCGGGTCGGCGGCGAACCGCGGGTGTTGATTCAGGAAGTCCGCTTGATCCTTGGCGATGACGGAACCGACCAGACAACCGAGCGCATCCGCGTCTGCGAGCAAGTCGGGGCGCGTTGTGGCGAGCGCGTGCACGTCGTAGAGGTGGCGCACCAAAGCCAGATCCCACACTTTCTCGTCGAGCAGTGTGCCCGGATCCTCGCCGCGACGGGCTCGGTGGACGGCTAGGCGCCTCGGAAACGAGATGAGCTTCTCGGCGAGCGCCTCGGCAAGCGAGATGCATTCGACGGGGAAGGGGTTCGCGTAGTCGCCGGTGGCGAGCTTGTCGAGCAGCAGCCCGATGGGCATCGACGCCGTGGCGGCCGCCAGTGGCGTGTAGTTGAGTGAGTTCGATGAGCAGGTGATTGCGCAGCGACTGGGGCTTTTCAAACGCGGACTCGTAGGTGACGTCAAGCCGCGTGTAGGCGTTGGCGTCCTGGGCGGTGCGAGCGATGGCGCCCTCGCCAAAGCCGCCTTGCTCTAAGGTCTCGACGATCGACTTGCCGAAGGCGCTCAGCGCCTCGCGCCGCTTAGTGTTGGTCAGTTGAAGCGTCGCCGGGGCCGGCACGACCTTGAAGTCGACGTCTTCGGACATCCGAGCGAGCGCCCCGTAGGCCTTCGAGAGGCACGTGCCCCCGCAGAACACCAAGCGAAAGTATGGGTCCGGCGGCGCGTCCGCGGTCAGTCGGATGGCTTCCAAGACGTGGTGATCCTTCTCTAGAGCGTAAGCCGGGAGCGACATCGCCGCTTCCACCGAAAAGTCGTTGATTCGCTCGATGTCACTGTCCGTGAGACGCCTCATTTATCGCTCATACCGAATGGTTTTGCCGCCGAAGCCGATCTTGCGAGACACGCGCGAGCGGCCCACGTTGAGCACGGCCGCCATCGGTATCTGGGTCGTGCGCCCGTCCATGTAGGCCCGAGCCGAAGCGCCAGCCTCGGCCCAGACGCCGAGCTTGCCCAGCGCCTCGCGCCCGATTTGCTCGAGCGGAATCACGGGCACGGTGTTGCCCGTCACGCTCGATTTTTTGGCCCTGACGTAGATGCCATAGCCGGCCTTCACCAGCAGCCCCTTGGCCATTATCGAGCGCAGCACGCGCCCCACCTGGTCATAGCTGCCGAACTTGTCGAACTCCTTGCGGACGAAGACCTTGGCGTTCGAAGTGTTAAGGGTGCGTTCGATGCGCTCTTGGATGCTCATTTTAGCCATGATGCCTCCTTGCAAAAATACGGCGCCGATGCCGTATTTTTGCGCGAGATTGCGTGGGCGTCAACCCAAGCTTCACAAGGATTGCGGTCGATGGACGCGGTATATCAAGGGGGCGGGGTCGCACCGTTGGCCGAGCGGCACGCGAGGTGGGCCCGGCGCGAGCCCGTGGGGGTGAAGTGCCTCCTGGGGCTCTCCGCGGCTTCGCCCCCCCCGGGGATCCCTCTGATGTTGGTGCATGCATGGGACGGCATACCTTGGGCGTGAAGCCGTAGCGCTCGGCCGGCGTCAGCAGTCCGGGTTCCAGCGATGCCGGCCTTCGCCGTGCGCATCGCGCTCCTCATCACGGACCACTTTGCGCGTGTGACCCGGACATTGCCCCGTGTGTTGGCGTTGCCAGCCCGCTCCAGAGGCGCGGAGCCATGCTCCAGGGCGAAAGCTCCTTGACAGATCGAGGAGTTCATGGCGTATCTGGACAACAACCGGATTCATCGTGAAATACGGTGACCGCTATCGCCATGGGGAGTCCATTGCATAGGGCTTCGTCGAGTCGGCCTTCAACCAAGTGACCAGAGCAGGCTCACGTGCCGTGCGGGCCGTTGACGCGATCAACGTGACTACCTTCCCTTGGATTAGATTCGGTGACCCACACGACTAAAACATCCATGAACGAATGACCGAATCGCCTATATCCAGATCGCAATCAGGCGCTCGCCCGCTATGGACATATGTAGGTGGGACCGCCAGCACAGTTTGCGCGAATCCAGTCCCAACATTGCTGAAAGGTAGCAGGGCCATAAATAGCGGGCCAGCCTGCAGTGCCGCCCTCACCCATACGCGCAACCGCCGCATGGTTATCTTGAGGCGACTTAAAGACGTAGTAATCCATACTCTCCTCCTGTCCCTTCGCCGTGCCGGTCGTGCCGCTGAGCGCGGATCCAATCGCCCAATGCACCTGCATATAACAGGATAGGCAGTGCTTCTGACACGCGATAGTTGTCTTTTGAGTGGCTCTCAGTGTCTTCTGGCCGATCATCCGACTCGCCAAGCAATGCGAGGAAATCAGAGTCGGGCTCGCCCGTTTCCATCTCGCCCTATCGGTGAGTCAGGTGAAATGCCATGGGCGCAAGAGTGGAAAGGTGATTCTCATCGAGTCATTCAAGGCCGCGCAGTCTGTCGCGCGGGCAGGCGGTTGGCGTGCCGCCTCGCCTGGCTAGGCCCTGATCACCGCGACGCTGAACGCGCCGTGGTCCAGCGCATCCGCAATGGCATCGCAGGCGTGCCGGAAATAACCGTAGTAGGTGCCGCGCCCGTTGACCACAATCCGGAACAGGATGACTGTCCGGCCGGGTCCGGAATTGGTTTCCGATGTATTCCCGGGTATGCAAGTGGCGCCCTTCGCAAGGTCATGACCGGCATTGAAAGTCGCGATCCAATGCATCGTGCCTCCTCGAATGGGAACCCTGCTTACTCTGCCAAAACTCCGTGAGATCCGGACGGGCCACACGTGTCTTGACGCCGTAAAGTCTGGTGTATCGGTCGGGACCTTCCCTCTCACCGCGCAGCTGCGTGAATCGTGGTGAATCAGTCCCCGGAAAAAATCATACACACAATCACGCACCGAGCCACTAGCCAGATGGATTAGTGCGCCGACGCGCCGGTCTCACACCTTCTCTTATTGCAAAGTCAGCCGCTACCCTAAAGAATGAACTAGTGGATGAGGGGCTGACAATGGAAATGCGTGGGAGAAGCTCTACTCCGGTGGCCTAGCCGAATTCCGCAAGTCAGAACGGGCAATCTGCCGTCCCTGGCGGCAGGCAAAATCTCTGGAACTGGCGGGGCTTGGGGCGCGTGCTGATTTTCTTGCAGTACTTTCGATCTGTACGCTAGTCAACCACGACAGGCTGTCGTCGAGGTCGCCGTCCGCTAGATGCCGGTTACGATAAGCACGCCAATGCGGGAGAGTAGTATGTGTAAGCCGCTGCGAGCCATGCAGGCCAAGCGCATGGGGGGTGAATAACGCGCGAATCATTCACGGCACGGCCGAGGCGTTTTATTGGACTGACAGCCAATGTTCACTACCGTCACCGGATCCTTACTGCTGGAAGCGACTTATGTCGGCGGCCGTCACGACGACGCCAGTTTCCCTTGCGAAAGCATCGAGATGGAGCTCAACTTTGTACACCCCACGCTAGTGGTCCGGGGAATCGCCTCCCAGCATGTCGTTGCACTCCGATGGACACCGGATCGGGTCTCCTTCGGATTACCGGAACTCGCGCAACTCTGGACTTTTAAGCTCAGGGCTCCACCTGCGGCCATCTGCCCACGCGCGGTGCGTTTCGAGTTAGCCAGCGCCTTACCGTTTTCACACACCACTGGCGATGTCTGACGTCTGCGTGCTGTTCGACCGCCCACGGGATCATGAAGTAAGGATGTCCGGGCGCTGGGCAAGATCCGCAAGACGTTGGTGCAGATGCATGACGAAGTGCGTGAAATTGTTGGCCAGCGGAACGCACCGTAGCGGCCCTGGAAGTCAGGTTGCTCACTCCGCGTCGGTGCCGGCGTGGCTCACGATGCTGGCTGGCGGCTCGTCGCGGTAGTGTAGTGGTGCAGCGAGGGTGCCGAGGGCACATCAGTATTGGTAGTGCAGCGAAAGATCGGGCATCTCCGCGATTTGGTTCTTTCGCGAGCATTGGTTCGTCACCGGCGACGTTGCGGTCGGCCAAATCGCGGGCTCGGCGGCGCACAGTCCGATCACGCAGAAGGCTACCAATACGGTGGTCGGCCCGCATCGGCCTTGTATTGCGAATAGCCCGAGCGCGTCGCCTGAGCCGAGGTGACGCCGAACCATCAGAACCATCCTCATGTAGCGCGCATCACCGAAGGTGACGGTAGGGCCGGCAAACCAGAAAAAGCGCTCCGAGCTGCGGGGCAGCGGCAGGTAGGCGCCGATATCGCCGAGCCAGCCGTCGGTGCCGCCCAGGCTGAGCCGCACATCGATGCGTACCACCAAGGGGAGTGACGCCGACACCACGTACCCCCCCCAAAAAGCTTGATCTCAACCGCGAAATTGATGTTGCCTAGTCCGTTGAGACGACCGGGATCGTCGGCCATGCGCCGGCCCAGGTTGTAGCCTATGGCCACCCCGCCCCAGTGGTCCGCCTGGCTACTAGGCAAATTGGCACGAGCGTCGCCGGCGAATGAATGCGTGGAGGGCCCCGCGCCGACAAGTGCGCGGACAGACCATGCCAGTGTGACGAGTGCGCTGATTTCGGGGCGTCTGTCGCAGCATTCTATCCATCGGCAAGGTTGGTCCTACCTATACTCCAAGCGGACGAATGGACAAGATGTTTCGTCCCGGGGAGTGTTGTCGCCCCGCCTCGTCGGCAACGACGATAGGAGAGTGGCACGATGGCAAAGTCAGTCCATAGAAACATCGTAGGGCGATGGATGGTTCTATCGATGTTTGCGCTTTCAACGTCTTTTGCCCCAACAATGAGTCTTGCTCAGACGCCGGAAAACGTGAAGCAGGCCATGGCAACACTGAAGGCAAAGACGGCCCAGTTAGGCACACCGGGGATCAAAGGAGAAGATGCTGTGGCAGGAAAGCCCGTGCCGAGTTTGTATTTTGGCACGACCAAAATGAACAACAACTTTGTCGTGGTCGACGAAGTCAAGAAAGAGATGGGGGGCACTGCGACATTATTTGTGAAAAGCGGTGATGACTTCGTGCGCGTCGCAACGAACGTCCAGAAAGATGATGGATCTCGGGCAATCGGCACTGTACTCGACCCCAAGGGCAAGGCTATTGCGGCCATCCGCGACGGTGGTGCGTACTTTGGTGACGCCGATATTCTCGGAAAGCCTTATATCACGGGGTACGAACCGATCCGAGATCCAGGCGGAAACGTCATCGGAATTTACTACGTAGGGTATCCCAAGGCCCGGTGAGTCACTGTAGCTGACTCCAATTCATTTCGCGTCGCCATAGGGCGACGCGCCTTTTTTTCCAGCCCTAACCGAACAAATCAGCCACGTTGACTTCGGGGCATCCGGACTCTTCAAGTCGAATGTCCGTCCCAGCCAAGAGCAATGGGATGGACGCTCCCATCTTGAACGGCACCGGTGTGCCAAACTGGAGTTGCGTGTCACCACTTCATAGAAGTGAGCATCCATCATGAAGGCTACAACCATTGGTATCCTTATGTGAAAACCGATAAGAATGACGCTGCCGATGCCGAAGCAATTTGCGAGGCGGTCGGAAGGCGAAATTTGCGCTTTGTGCCCATCACTAACATCGAACAGCAAGCAGTGTTGGCGCTACATCCCTTCCGCCTGCGCTCATTGGCATGGAGGTGGGCGGCAGCGCCCACTACTGGGCTCGAAAGCTGCAAGGCATGGGCCACACCGTCAAATTAATGGCGCCCCAGTTCGTCAAACCTCAATCTAGGTTGTATGCTTTGCGACGGCGGCCGGACGTGAACTAGATCGCCACAGCCTTCTCGCTTTTATCGCCCTTTCTTGCTTCGTCGCTCGCAGGGGGCTATTGGTGTTCGAGCGACCTCGTCCCAGACTTGCATGCGTGGCTAACCGCAGCTCAAGGGGCTCCTAAGACACCCTGCCGGGGTACGTACCGTGTATCGAGGATACGCTCGAGCTTTCCCAAGTCGCTTGGTTTGCAGAAATGCTCGGTAAAGCCCGCCGCGCGTGTAGCTTCGCGCTGCGCATTTGATCCTCGACCGGTGTACGCTATGAGGCACCATGTCGCAGCTGGATAAAGCTCTCTCAGCTGTCGAGCCGCTGAGATGCCGTCCATGATGGGCATCTCCAGGTCGAGAATTATTATGTTGGGCGAGAACCATGAAGCCGCAGCTATAGCCTCTGCCCCGTCAGCGCAGAAGAATACTTCGTTCCCCCAACACTCCACTAACGCGCCGAGTGCTTCGCGCGCTGTCGGATCGTCGTCCGCAATCAATACTCTCATGTCTCGCCCCTTATCCTGCCGAGCGCAAGTTCCATACCCGGCGCCCCGAGAGGATTTCGAATGGGCGGACGCATTTGAAGGCTACACGCAGCATAGCGTCATAGGATCCTGGGCGGGGGTGTACGAGGCGCACAACACTGGGCGCAAAGCGTCATATCGCGGGAAGGGTCGTGTGCGACCGGAAACCTCCATCCGCTCGCGCAGCGCACTTCCCCACAGAGGCCGCCGACCCCCGACGAAGCCACGGCGTTCGGGCGTGCGGGAATCGATAAATTGCTGTCTTCCGATTGAGGGGCGCCCGGCAGGGCGGGCCGGACGGCGAAAAGCGTCCGGCGGCGGCCCTCTGGGCCCGCTCGCCGGCCGAGGAGCAAGCCGCTCGGGGAGATATTCAATACCCACCTTCCATCCGCCGGCCTCTTGCGCTCCTCGAGGACCATTGCTGTACCCTCGGCTAGCGAGAGGGCAGTGGCGGCCACGCCGTTAGCTTGTCACGTTGCGCGGGTCGTTCTATTACACGGCCCCCTTGGGAGAGGCCGTACTTTCAGTATAGGCAGACGACGAATACGCCGAACAACGGGCTTTCGCTTGGTGCGTTAGGAGACATTCGCGACGCCGAGCCGAATGCATCCTAGAAGTCCCACTGGAAGGTTCCTCTCAACCTTTCATTCGCCTCGCCGCTCCTCCCGGTGCCGGCGGGGCCTTTCTCTTCCCTCGTTGGAGGCAGCGAGCAAGGAAATGCTCTAAGCTGTGCGCTTCTGGAAGGTGGTCATCGAGCTATGACCGCCGCGCCCGATTCTGACCCATTGCGCGCAGCCCGCAGGTCTGCTTTTTCAGGGCCTCATGGCGAGTCGGACCCCGGAGTGGAGGTCAACTTGCTCATCACGAGTCGAACGCACTGGGCGAGTGGGTCGGAGAAGGCTTTGGCATTGGGCACCTGACGCGATACACATGCCTGACGCGCCGAAGCTGCCGTCGGCGGTGGTTGCGCAGGGCTCGGTCCTGTGCCGTGAGCAGGCCAACGGTGCAGATGCGTTGTACCATCAACCATATATGGATGCGCGCGTAGGGAGTCGGAATTCCCTCGTCATGGTACGAGTGAAGCGAGCGCAAAGACATAAGCCAAATGGAAAAATGGATGACTAGTGTTGCGCTTGAGCAGGATGTTTCGAGCGGGACTGAGCCCCCAGAGACGCGCGGTGACTTCCATTGCGACCTCGTGGCCGCTTCTGCCGCGAGGCGTGACGCATCGGCCAACTTCAGTCAACCTCTAGGTTGCCAGTTAGTGGTCTTGTGAGGGCAATTGGCGCAGCCGATCAAACACGCCAATCGCGGTAGTGCACTCGTCCTCGCCGTGCGTTGGTTCGGTGTCTATGTAAATCAGTATCGATCTCACCACAATGTTCTTGTCCTCACACCGGGACGATGAAGTCGAGACGCACGCAACCTCAAGCTCCGATCGCAAGCTCTCGCGGATGACGTCGACAAACAACTTGCAGGCGGAGGGGTGCACGCTGCTCTCGGATGACGCGGCAGGAACGGCGGCTGCATCGGCCGCCGACCATAGGATGCAGAGCTGAAGCGCCAAGGTGATCAATCGCATTTTTTGCGACGAGGCGATCGATCCGCCTGCCGATTGTGGCGGTGATCCCGGCTATCACCGTGAATCGCGTCCTGACACTTGGTAGGGATACGTCTTGCCATATCTGCGCCTCCACGCATGTTTCCCACCTAAGGCTGTCATGTTCGGGCGGGGGATGCAACGAAGCGACTCACCGATAGCTTTCCCTGCTGCGTAGGCAAAGCATATACGCAGGAGGCAAGGCGGAGGGACTCGGCGACGCACCGCGTGTTCAGACCGGGTCGGCGGGCATCATGGGCGACCTCGCTTCGGCGACAGGAACGTTCTCGGTGGCCTTAGGCTCTTTTGCGATAGGATATCCAGCGTGAGCTGGGGGTTCTCGCGAAGCCAGCGCGGGGTCCGGTACCTTGGATGCAGATAGTGAGGCGGAGTCGCATGATCGGGAAACGGAACAGCTTCGCGTTATACATGCCTTCCATCGTCTGGACAACATAGGCAATCCTGTGCGAGTCGAACGCCGCTACCGCCTCCCAGAAGTCTGGGCTCTCCCAATGCACAACAACCTTGATCGGGTCATTTTCCATGCTAAAGGCCCTCCACACGTAGTGAGATTGCCTCATGACGGCGTGGCTAAGCAATTAGCCAATTGGCCTAGGCCCGGAGCCTGAGTTGATGCAATGCGGTCCCAAAAGCTAAGCCCGGATGCCCCCTCCCGCCCTGGTCTGATCTCTACCCGCTCGGCGCCCGTCTTAGTAGCCGGCTTAAGGGCAACGCAGTCCCCCAGACTGACGATCTTAAAGAACGTGCGGCGCGCGCTGTCGGGTACGGATCCGGGTTCAGGTTAGGCATGATGCCCGCTTGCAGCGCTTAATGTCTGCCGCCGCAGCCCGGCGATCCGAGTCATGAAAAGTGGTGCACATGAGGGTCCCGGCGTGGAGAGTTAACAAAAAAACGCGTTGGTGCCGCGCCCGTATTTGCCGCGATTGGCTTGCCTAGCCTATCTGGAGCGGCTTCGCTGGGGCAGCGGGTTCATCTGCCCGAGCTGCAGCAGCCTCGCCGAGGCTTTCCGCGCCTGCGCACCCGGTTAATGTGCAGGGACTGCCAGCACCAAAGCACGGTGACGGCCGGCACCATTTTCGAGACGACGCGGACCCCACTGCGCGTCTGGCTGGCTGCGGCGTGGTATCTGACCAACCAGAAGCAAGGCGTCAGCGCATTGGGACTGCAGCGTGCGCCCGGCCTAGGTGGCTACCAGACAGTCTGGACCATGCTGCACCGCTTTCGCCGAGTGATGGTCCGGCCGGGATCGTCACAGGGGCGTGGTCGAGGTCGATGAGACCTACCTTGCCATCGTGCTTTGAAACGCGCTTCCTTCGAGGATGCGCGGAGCTTTTGCCGATTGAGCCTGCTCACGAAAGCTCTCCAGTGCAGCAAACATCTTGAGGAAAACCCTGGCAATTGCCGCGACATAGTAAGTGCCGAAGGATGCACCGGATGCTCGAGGTCCTGGAGCTAAGTGGATACCCCTTACCTATATACAGTATGACGAGCGGCGCCGAGGAACCTGACCGGGGCATTTGCCATCTGGTCCGTGCTACGATCGCGCCAAATAAAGCAATCCCCAAACATGTCTGCCAAATTCTTTGAGTATCGCGGCTTCGAAGTGACTGCCTTTGCCGAGTCCAGTTTTACGGGCCTATGGATCGCTGCCTATCACGCCTTTCCATTGGATGAGAGCGCAGAGACGGTCCTCTCATGCAGAATCTTGTGTGACGGCCAAAAGCACAAGCTAGTCCGGAGCGCTGAAGAAGCGACTGACGAAGCGGCTGCTCTGGCACGGGCCGCTATCGAAACCAAACTGGCAATAGCATCGCTGCGCATCTAGAGCGGCGTTCCCGCTTGCTTGCTGGTGCTCGCCAACGCGATTGGCGTTGGTGCAACTCTTCAGATCTCTGATTTGGATCGGCGGGTGCGCAAGCCCATGGATCGGACCAACGCCAGATTGATCGTAGCCGAACAGCCTACCTTCAGGAACAATGGGCCGAAGTGGAGCGGAAGATCGCGTCTGGCGAACTGGACGAGGAGGCACTGACAGAACCAGATAGCTACCCGGCCAGGACGGATGGCGTTGTGGTTCGCAACGCCATCCCTTTCCAAGGGATCGGGAGGCGACCGATGGCAGAGCAACGGCACGGACTTATATCTCGGCTTTGAAATGACCTCGGGTGTTGCGGGCGACCTCACCCGCGGCTTTCACGTTACCGAGCATAGGGTACGCCTCCCGACTGAAGGACACACGCAAACGCTCCCGTTGATGGTGTGGCAGGATTGGTGACCTTCACTGCGCAGGCAATTGACAACCACATCGACGGCCTGTCCGCCCGTTGAATTGGTGGCGTCGCAATTTGGCTCGGTAGTGGACTCCCTTGTGCCCCTGTCCTCCTTAGTTCTATCACCATAGCGAAGCAAAGTCGCGCCCACGAAGCATGACGTTTCGTGCTAGGCTTTATTAAGCGCCCGTTGAAATTGAGACGTAGCGCATTCCTGCTTCGCTAGGAGAGATTCTCATCATCATGTCCATCGAAAAGTACCGAGGATACGTAATTGAGGGTTTTGCAAAGCCGTTAGGAGGCGGAATGTTCGCATCTCTGGGCCGGGTGAGTACGGGTGACCGCGTGATTGAGGAGTCCGACGTGCTTGGGCACAACGCGAGATATGGGGACGCCCAGATGCAGGCCATCCGGTGGGCCCAGGAGTACGTTGATCGCCTGGAAGGCTCGCTGTGAGGGTACAGCGACGCTGGCGCGTATCATGGCGCCGTTGAGGAAGATGGGTGTTCATTGCTCGTGCTAGGATTCACCAAGTCAACTAGGGTGAGGGTGCCGGCGCGGTCAGCTTCCGGTCGAGCAAAAAAAAGACCGGCCGGAGGGAGAACCGGACGGTCAGCGCGGGGGCGCAATCTGGGCGACAGAACTTCAAATACTAGAGATCATGCTATCGCATTTTTATCGGAAATACATATCTCGATTTATAACTTTCCGATTCGGCAACATTGCCCGCCATCAATCCCACTGGTGTACTCACCGTTCAGCCTTCTCCAGCGAGTTTCATGATTTGATATCCGAGTAACAAACAGGTCGTGGAATTTACGACGTGAACGAGCCATACACCCACTCGAAAATGACGTTGCCCGCGCGCCATCAGACTGTGCTCAACGACAGCTTGAATCATCTTGAACCGGTCCAGTTCACCCATCGTCATGGTCACCATCTCGGGCTTCGGCAAGCACGACGTGAGCACGGAAGCGCTGCGCCGGATTGGCGAGCTATACGCGATCGAAGCCAAGATCCGCGGCAAGCCGCCCGACGAGGAAGGGCGCGACTGCTTTCAACACTCTAGGCACCCCGATCTATCAATGGCTCAACGTGCTCGGCGCACCGTCAAGGCAGCGAGGCAAGCGGACAGCAAACACGGTTACTGTCTGGTCGGACAGTGCTGTTATCTCGCCACCATGAGCTCGGGCAATCTCGCGCGCGATGTACAGGCCTAGTCCAAGGCTGCCATCGGCGGTTTGGCTGCTCTCATGCTCGGGGGCCCGCTTTAGAGGGTCAAAGAGCTGCGCCAGGGTCGATTGCTCGATGGCGCGCCCACTATTCCTGACCTCGAAACGAACCTCCCTCTCATCGCCGGCCACAACTACTCGCACAGGTTCGTCCGGTGCTCCGTACTTGATTGCATTCACAACCAGATTGCCGAGCAACTGCTGCAGACGTCGACCATCCCAAACACCCTTCGTGTCGCCCTTCACCTCCAGATTGATGCCGTGGCCCGGATGCGCAGAGCGTAACTGAGCTAATTCTTCTGCAAACAAATTCGCCAAGTCGACTTTGTCCGAGCCGAGATTGATACGTAGACCCAGCGTGGTTCGATTGAAATCAAGTAAATCGTCCAGGAGCGCCTTCAGGCGAGCACCGCTCTTGACCAGCCGCTGAGCGGCACCGGATACGTTCTCCTCAGCGTCCACACTCCCAAGATATGCCGCCGTCAACTGGATGATATGCAGGGGGCTTCGCATGTCGTGGCCCAGCATTCCAAGAAACAGGTTGCGAGCCTGGTCCACTTGGGCAGTGAAAAGACCGATCGACTCTGCCAGAGCCTGATCGATGGCCTCATTGAACCGGATGACGTCATCGAGATCAGGCGCGTCAGGGTGACAATCGTCTATCCATAGACGAAGAACGCTTGCACGCAGAGCCCGGTACTCAGCGGCCAGTTGGTTGATGTCGAAACCGCTTCGCAAACGAAGGTGGGCATGCGTCTGTGCGGCCGTTTCCGTAGCGTCGAGCAGTTGGGGGGCCAGCCCCCTCGACTTTTCTGCCTGGGCAATCTTGGTCTGGAAGGTAGACAAGTCCTTTGCGACTGCCCGCAGAATTTGCTCGGCGTGGTCGCGCAATGCCAGCGGGGTCATACTAGCCGAAGCCGGCAATTGCGTACCCGCAAACGCCTCCCACTGCGCCAGGATGGACTCCACGTCGTGCAGAATATAGTCAGCCAGTCGCATTTTTTCTATTGGGATCCATAAGCGGTTCACACGTCCTGACCTGACACGCTCACATCGCTCGTAGGTCGGGCAATAGCCGATCGCATTCTTGCTTCACGACGGCATAGCATTCGCACACGCGCTCCTCCAGCCCAGGCCGGTCGAGTACCTCGATATGCCCATGGTGGTAGCGAATCAGGCCTGCGCTCTGCAGTTTCAGCGCCGCCTCTGTTACACCAGATCTTCGGACGCCCAGCATGTTAGCGATTAACTCCTGTGTCATCCACAGTTCGTTGGACGGCAAGCGATCCATGCTCAGCAACAGCCAGCGGCAAAGTTGCTGGTCGATTGAATGATGCCGATTGCAGACAGCGGTCTGCGCCATTTGCGTGATCAGTGACTGCGTATAGCGGAGCAGCAATCGCTGCATCGGGCCACCTCGACTGAATTCCTCCTTCATTTGGGCGCTGCTCAGCTTATAGGCACGGCCAGCGCTTTGCACGATCGCACGGCTCGGTGTGGTTTCCCCTCCCATGAAAAGGGCAACCCCCACGATGCCTTCGTTACCCACAATCGCAATCTCGGCTGACGAGCCGTCCTCCATTACGTAGAGAAGAGAAATGATCGACGTGGTCGGGAAGTACACGTGATCGAGGCGGTCTCCAGACTCGTAAATAACACGGCCTAGCGGCAAATCTACCGCGACCAGTAGTGAAGTTAGGCGAGCCCACTCCGCTTCGGGCAGAACGGACAAGAGATGATTTTCCCTAGGGTTTTCATACGCGTACATGCGTCTGGCCTCACCGTTCGTTCAATGACCCTCGCAGCACTTATACGCCACAGATGACGGGTCTGCGCCGTAATCTAAAATATACGTCCACTAGTGCATGACCTGAAAGGGATCTTTACCAGATACAGGGACACGGCAAAATTCCCCAAACCTGTCCGTCCTTGGTAGTGTTGAAGTGGCGTATTAGAAACGCAAGACGGTGTCGCCCACCTACCAACCACGATTAAGTTCGAAGCGTTGCTCCACCCGATCAACCATCGACTTGGTCAAATGGCGCCATCGGCTCGATCCTGTCCGGGAGAGCCGCATCGAGCGGCAGGGGTATTCGCGTGGAGCGACCCAGCGGGCCGGCGAGTAATGGAATGAATTGCGGTCCGAGCCTAGACGCAAGCTATGCCACCCAATTGTGGAGAAATGGAATGTCGATCTTTCCGTCGGCTATGGTGAAATCAAACAACTGAAGAGGTCAGAATCATCCGTCCCAGCGTTCAACGCCATCACGCGGAGGATGATCGACCGGACGCACACCATGCAGGCTCTGACGGTAACACCCGCCACGATACCTACGGGCTCCGACATCCCAAGTCGGACCACTGCGACCAGAGACTCATGTGACCGCTCCGTATTCGATTCGGTGCAGCGCTTGTTGAGCGATTGGACGCCCTCCGAGCGACTCACCCAGGCGCGAGACGATGGCGGCCGGCACGTCCGCCATCCTGACAAAATAGCCCTATCTCTGCGTGGTCTTGACCAGTACCAGAAAAGTCAAGCGGGCGGCGTCCGAGCGGGCATTGCGCCGGACGAAAATCAGCCCGCTCGCCGTGGGCGTATAGATCTCGGCCAGTTCTCGCTCACTGAGTTCCGGTATGAAGCGCGGATACGCTGTCTCGCGAACCACGGTCATTGCTCAAATTGGTCGCAGCCGCCGGTTGCGCGCGACGAGCAGAATCAGCGCAATAGTGGCGGCGCAGAAAGCCGCGCCCGCATAGAACGTGAAGGCTGCGCCCAGCCGGTCCCACAGCAGGCCTGCCAGCACGCTGGCGACGAGCAGCGCCAGCCCGCTTGCCAGATTGAAAAAGCCAAACGCCGTCCCGCGCAGGTCATTGGGCGCGGTGTCCGCCACCATTGTGGCAAGTAGGCCTTGCGTCATGCCCATGTGCAGGCCCCATAGCGCCACACCCGCCAGGGTGACCGCCCAATGGGTGCCCAAGGCTAGCACGAGATCGGCGAGCACTAGCACGACCAGCCCCCAGGCCAGGAGCTTCGTGTGACTCAGACCATCGGACAGTTTCCCGAACGGATACGCCGACAGCGAATAGAGGTTCATCGCCACCAGCACCACTGGCGCCAAGTAGAGCGGCAAGCCGACCTGCTGGGCGCGCAGCACGAGAAAGGCCTCGCTGAAGCGCGCTAGCGTAAAGATGGCCCCGATCGCGACCACCTGCCAGTACGGGCGCCCCAGCCGAACCAGGTTCGCCCACTTGATGGGGTTGGTGCGCCTGACGCCGCCCTGGGGCTCCGGCTCCCGCACGCCGACCATGAGCAGCAAGACCGAGAGTACGCCGGGGATGACCGCGACCCAGAAGACGGCCCGGAAGTCGTTGGCCCAGAGATACATCAGGCCGATGGCGATCACAGGCCCCAGAAATGCTCCCACGGTGTCCAGCGATTGCCGCAGCCCGAACGCGGCGCCCCGGAGATGCGGCGGCGCGATGTCGGCCACCAGCGCGTCGCGGGGCGCCCCGCGCACGCCTTTGCCAATCCGGTCCGTGAGACGCGCCGCCAGCACGGCGCCCACCCCGGGGGCCAGCGCAAACAGGGGCTTGGACAGGGCTCCGAGCGCGTATCCGGCGACGGCCAGCCCTTTGCGCTTGCCAAGGTAGTCGCTCAACGTGCCGGAAAACACCTTGACCACCACGCGGTTGCCTCCGCGACACCTTCGATGAGTCCAACGTAGAAGGCGCTGGCGCCAAGCGTCGTCACCATGAAGACCGGCAGCAAGCTGTGAATGATCTCCGACGAGATGTCCATCAGCAGGCTGACAAAGCCCAACATCCAAATGCCCGACGGAATCTGGCTCAGTGTGCGAATGGAAGAGGTCACAGTGACTCCTTTGTTGCCTGGTTGAGGCTCCTGCCGCGGCGCAGCATGAGCCATTCAAATAGCATGGGGATCAGCAAGAGGGTGAGCGCGGTGGAGGTAAGCAAGCCGCCGACCACCACGGTGGCCAAGGGACGCTGCACTTCCGCGCCAACCCCTTGCGAGACCAGCATTGGCAGCAGGCCAAGAATCGTCACCGAAGCGGTCATCAACACGGGCCGCAGGCGCAGCAGCGCGCCGCCACGAACCGCCTCTCGGAGGGGCTTGCCCTGGGCAAGCTGTTCATTCAGGAAGCTCACCAGTACGATGCCGTTGAGCATGGCGACGCCGAACACGGCGATGAAGCCGATTGCCGAAGGGACCGAGAGGTACTGACGTCTGAGGAACAGCGAGATCAGTCCTCCCATCATCGCAAACGGGACGTTGGCCAGAATGATGCCGGCGAGCGCGGCGGAATTGAAAGTCGTGTAGAGCAGCACAAAGATGATCCCGATCGTGAGCGGCACGATCACGGCCAGGCGCGCCATCGCGCGTTGCTGGTTCTCGAACGCGCCTCCCCATTGCAGGCGGTAGCCGGTCGGCAGCTTCACCTCGCGCTGGATGACCGCTTGGGCGTCCTGCACGAAGCCGTTGACGTCGCGCCCGCGCACGTCCATCTGAATCACGGCATTGCGCAGCAGCTCATCATGCCGGATGAAGGCGTAGCCTTCGCTGGTCTCGACCTTGGCCACCCGCGATAGCGGCAGGAGTGCGCCTTGCTTCGCCAGGAGAGGGAGGTTGCCAATGGTTTCCACGCTATTGCGATACTGCGGCTGGAACCAGACACATATGTCAAAGCGCTTGCCGCCGTCCAGCACCACGTCCGCCGTTTTTCCCCCAATCCCGGTCTGCACGACTTCCAGGCGGCCTGCTTGGCCTGCAGCACGCTGCCGCGCTGTTCGGCGAGAGAGAGCGCCTCGCCCAACGAAAGCGGATCGGCGTGGGCTGGCCCGGCGAAGGCCGTGATCAGGAGTGCGAGCAGCGCCGGCGTGCCGGACGCCGACGAGAGCCGGTATCGCCGCGTTCGGGCGATACTAGGCAACAACAGGGAAACCATACTGAGTCTCTGTCAGAGCAATAGAAACCATCCCAAGCGCTGGCTTGGGTACTGGATACGATCAGGACAGAGAGAAGGAGGGCGGGCGATCGATCGCCGGCGGGCTGCGCGACGCGAAGCGCTGTTTGATGGAAGTGGGGAATGCGTTGGACGTTTTCGCCGCGGCGAACGATAGCGACGGCGCGGTATCGAGCAGATCCATCAGCGTGTGATAGACGCTGGCGGCGGAATACTTCACGGTAGGGGGCGCAGAGCTGCGCACCGCATCGCCGTCCGGCGTGGTGGACGCCTGGGCGGTGGCAGCGGGCTGTGTTTGCTGGACTGCCTGGGTCTGCTCAGCCAAAATCTCGTCGACGAACGGCCACTCCACTACATTGAGCACCAGGCTCAATAGCAGCAGGTAGGTCGTGGTCCGGAAGAATTTCAGCATGGGGCGAATTCTAACATCAGCCGTCTGGATGCCGGCCTCACTCTGCCGAGCGTCGGCCTGACGCATGGGGGAGGAATGCCGCAGTCAGTGGTCGACGCCTTCTGCACCGTCATGGCGCCGCTGGGGGCAATGTCCGCCAACACGCTGGCCGCACGTCGAAGATTTCCTTGGTCATGGTCGGCCGCAAGCTACGTCCGTCTATTGGACAAGAAGCGTCGCAAATGCTGGTACTCGAACCACGTCAACCCAATGACGACCACATCCAATGCAGAGATGAGCAGCAACGGCAGGGAATGCGTAAAACTATATCGATACCCTTGATAGAGGATAAACAAGCTGAACAACACGATGGCAGCCGGATAGTACGCCAGCTTCCTCCGCCACAGGCCAATGATGAGCCAGAGCTTGATGAGGCCGTGGCTGAGTAAATAGAAGGCGGTGAAGTGTTGGCTGCTCACGGACAGATCTTGCGCGGCATGGAGCAGATAGCTGGCAACGAGGTCGCGCGGGTCCTCCGTCAATTCCGTCCGGGTGATCGCGTGCACCAGGTCGATCAAGAACTGCGTGGTAACGACGTAGGCGAACATGCCGGCGGCGATTTCCGCCAGTGCAAACGCGCCTTTGAGCACAAGGCTGATCTCAAAGGCAACGTGTACGTTCTTCTCGCCAAACAGTTTATTCATGCCAACCATTTTCAGCAATGCGTGACATCGCGCGGCTAGCGCCGAACCCATCCAGAAGCGATGGGTCGCGCCAAGACCGCGCGGTACAGCCGCTCAGCAAGGTCGGTAAGCGTGTTGCCAGCCATTCGCCAAAGTGGCGCGATAACGCCATAGGCTACACCGGCTACTGCGACGGCTCCCACCATGTCCAGCGGGAAATGGACCCCGAGGAACACTCGCGCCCAGGCAACGACAAAGCCTGTCGTTAGGACGGTGGCGGCCAGTCGGAACGCACCACCGAACAGCAAGGTCAGGCCGATGCCCGCAAACACGGTCATGTGATCGCTGGGGAAAGATGACTCGGCCGAATGATACATCCAGGCGTGGCCAAGACCCAGCATAAACGGACGTGGGTGCATCCAGACCAAGCCGATCACTTGATTGGCGCCAAGCGCCAACAGGGTAACCAGGGATGCCTTGATCGCCTGACTGCGGCGCGTGCTGTCGCCCCACAACCACATGCCGAGCAGGAGCAACGGAATCAGATAGATCAGGTCGTCAGCGATGTCGATGGCGACATGGATCAGCCAGGTTGGTGTGGCGTCGCCACCATTGATCTGCAAAAAGAGGGCACGGTTGAAAGCTTCAATTTTGCTCATCATTCCTCACTACTTGAAGGGGCATGCCGAGATATAGAGGGTATGCCAAAATACGGGGAATCCGCTATCACAAGAAAGTCCCCCGGCGGAGACTCGTTGTCTCCATGCGAGGCTCGCCGTGGTCTCGCCGACCAAGGCTGAGGCGCAGGGCCACTGACAGTCCCGCAGCAAGCTCATAACACCCAGCAGGCCAGGGGCGGTGCTACGCCGCCCATCGCTGTTGCGCGCCCGGCAAAATATGTCCGGATACAAACGAGAAGGTCGGAAAGCCGCAAGCTACATCGGCGCTCTCCGACCTGGCGTCGCACCGGCCAGCGGCACTGTGATAGCAGATTCCCCATATCCCCCGTTCTGTCGCAATAACCGTTCGGTAGAATAGTGCGGTGTTGAATTCATAGCTGTGAGACGGCCATGAATCTGGCATCACCAGAAGAAATCAGCCAAGCAATTTCCCGAAGTTCGCCGTCCTGTAGGTCGCGCGCCTCCTCAAAAGCGAACCAGAACGACGCCGCCGCTGCCAGCAGCCCGATGACCAGAATCGGGCCGCAAATCGAAACGGATAACATCCACAGGAGTGACCGATTCACTCCGCTGTTGGCTCCATCCATTCGGCTCCGCTGATACACCGGCGCGCAGCGTGCCAGTGGAAACTTAGCGCACCCTTAGTAGAGACGAATTCCCGCGTAAAGCACATCTCGACAAGGATTTGGGGACTCGAAAAGCCAGGGGCGAACCTGCGCTACCGCGGGGTAAGGCTGGGTCCACATTACATTGTCGGCGCTGTTGCCAACCAGCCTGCGCGAGCGACAAAGCGAGCGCGCAGTTAGCCGGCAATGCCCGCGATGCCAGTGACAAGCCAATTGCATTGAGCCTGTCGCAAATGACACAGGTGAACGTCGGCGATGACATCGCTGTCAGGCTGCCGCAGCTGCGCCGTTACGCGCGTGCGCTGACACTGTGGAGCATGCCATCGGCCAGGCTAACCGGCTGCGCGCGGCAATGTGCGTGCCTGGTTACTGATGGTGCTGCGCCACCGGTATATCGACCAGGTGCGTTGGCGCGGCGAGATTGCCGTCGACGAAGACGACCTGCTGTGGGAGCTGCAGGAAGCGCTCGCCAGTGAGATCGAATGGCCTGCCGCGCGATGTGGAGCGCCCGCTCTGCAGCCCCGCCGGCCGAGCAGCGCGAGGTGCAGCTGCTGGTCGGCCTGAGACCGGAGCTACCAGTAGGCCGCGGCGGTAATGCGGGCGCCGGTCGGCAGCATCGTCATGCTGCGCCTGTCGCGTGCTCGGGAAACCCTAACGGGCGCGCGCCTGCTGCAGGGCGAGCGCGGGCCGGCGGCGCAACTGATGTGCCAGAACCCCAGCCGGGGCGGCTCACCGTACGCATCACCTCGGTCACACCCGATCTCGACTCGGTCGGCCCGTTGCGGCAGGCGGGCCGGCATACGTATTTGCGCAACAGTCTCGGCGGCTATCCGGAGGCCTGGCGGTAGCGGCCGTTCCAGGGGCTGTTCGAGGGCGAGGCGGCCTTGCGACGCGCCTTGCATGATACGCGCCCCGGCATGGAATAAAACCGCGCCGTCATCCGTATACATCATGCATGACCGCGCATGCGGCACGCGCCGCGGCCGGAGCAGGCAGGCAAACCGATGTGCTGCGGGATGCGGGCGGGCAGTCACCTAGGCCGCGTCGTGACGTCGGGCATTCGAACTTCGGATGAAATCATGGGCAAGGCTCTTGGAGCCGTGGCGGCGCTGCTCGCCGGCCTCGGCTTGTGCGTGCCCGCAGCCGCCCAGATGGCGGCGGCAGGCGCTTGGGATACCGACGGTGTACCGTGCCAGGAGGTGGTAGGGCAGGCCGAGATCAGGGGCGTACTGCAGCAGGTGGTGGGCCTGGCCTGCCTGCAGCCAGATGGCACCTGGCAGATCGTGGAGGGCGCAGACCGCGGGCCGGTGACCTACCCGGCGCCGGGCTCCTACTACGTTGACCCCTGGTACTGGGCGCCGGTCGGGGTTGGCTTGGGCGCGGATTTCATCTTTATCGACCGCTTTCATCATTTCCACCGCATGCACCATATGTTCTTCCGCCGATCGGGCATGGGAGACGGCTTTCACGGCGGTTTCCATGGCGGTCCCCACCGCGACTTCCATGACGGGCACCATGATGGATTTCATGACTTCCATGACAGGCCCCACGGGGGTTTTCACGATGGTCCGCATGGCGGTTCCGACGGCGGCTTCCACGGCGGAGGCGGTATGCATCACCACTGAAGGGTATAGCAGCGCCTAATGTGCGCAATAGATATCATTAAGGGCGTGGCGGCGAGCCCGTGATGGTCGGAGGCGGGATGGCTGACGCAGTGGTGAGATTGGAACAATGAGGGGGTAGCGCTACTGACCGGGAACGCCACCGCCGTGTCCTCCACTGCGCTCACCTCGGGGACCACCTCCGTGGCTACTTTCGGGGTTGCCTCCGGGCCTAGCTCCCGGACCACGTGCGGGATCAGAACATGCGGGACCAGCGGCACCTATGAGAATCATGCAAGTTGGCCCGATCATTCGGACAGTACCGGGGTGCTAGATGTACTGTGCTGGATGCTGGTTGATGTTCTGCTGCTGGCCACATCGCGAAGCAAGTCTCGTCCCAGCTTTGAAGCCCGCGTTGGTTGGACCGTGTGTGGTCTAACTAACCGACTCGTATGCGTTCAGATAGATACCCTAGGAGGATGATTCCGCACGAACCTCTGCCGACCCTCATCCCTTGGAGGTGATGCGCGATGGAAAACGGCATCAACACGAAGGCAAGGTTCATGTTTGTGGTGTTCTTGCTTATTGCGATTTCCGCTGGCTCAGCGTGGTATTTCTTCTCCGTAAGTCAGTACGCAACCTACCAGATCGATACCCAAGAGTCCGTATCCGGTCTCATTGCCGATGCCCCGGTCGAATTCCACGGCGTCGATGTGGGAAAGGTGAAAAGCATCAGGTTGGTCAATCCGCGTTCAGTGAGCATCGTCGTGAGGATCGACAAGGGTGCGCCGGTTACTTCGGCCAGTGTCGCGACAATAACCTCCCGAGGACTCGCGACACGAGGATTCACCGGCTACGCCTACATTGCTCTCGAAGACGTCGGAAGCGATTCACGGCCACTGACCACACGGCCGGGTGCGCCCTATCCGATCATCCCGACGGCACCGTCGAAAGTCATGACGCTTGACACAACGCTAAATCAGGTTAAGGACAACTTTCAGGTCCTTACCGACCTGATGGTAACAATACTCGACACCAAGACCGTGGCCTCACTGAAGCAATCTGCCGACAGCTTGCAGCTAGCCACCAATGCACTGGCAAAAAATACCGAGAAACTGAACGCTATTGTTGCTAATACCGAACGCGCCAGTCAACGCCTTGAGTCGCTCCTGCAATCGAGTCATGACACCGTGCGGGCGCTCCAGACGCAAATTTTGCCAGAAGCGTACAAGGCTCTGTCCAACCTTGATAATTTGTCCACTTCTCTCACGGACCTATCTACCAAAATCAATCGAGACCCGTCAAGCTTGATTCGCGGCACTGCGCCGCCACCATCGGGACCGGGGGAAAAGAAATGAAAGCCTATATGGGCAGGGCGAGCTTTGTCGCACTATGCGTGGTCTTGTGCGCGGGCTGCGCCTTGCTCTCGCCCGTTAAGATTGATACAAAAAAATATGTGCTGGACAGAATTCCGCTCGATCTCCCCATCGCGCAGGCACACTCCGCAACCTTGTTGGTTCTGGTCCCGGAGACCGATCCGATCTATGCCACAACACAGATGACCTATACAAGCCAGGCTTATCAGATCGCGTATTTCAGTCAGAATGAATGGGCGGAAACACCTTCACAGATGATTCAACCTTTGATCGTCGAGACACTTCGACGCACTCACTATTTCAGCGAGATTTTGGCGCCCCCACATTTCGGAAGTCACACTTACGCCCTTCGCACCGAGATCTTAGAACTTAAGCAGGACTTCAGCTCGAACCCCGCGATACTGCGGCTCACTATGCGCTTCTACCTGAGTCGGGAGGTAACGGCCCAGGTTATAGCGACCAAGGAGCTGTCGGTGCAGGAACCGTTGCGGGACCGGAGCCCCTACGCAGGAGTCGTGGCGGCCAATGAGGCGATGGTGTACGTCTTGCGCGAACTCGCCAAATTTACGGTCGAGAAGGCACACTAAGGCAACATTCTGCGTAAGGTATCGTCCTTGAATACTAAATGGTGCCTTAGTGCTGCGCCCACATGAACGAATATGAAGAGGATGAGAACGTAGCCCAGCCATTTGTGTATGTCGATGAATCGATGAAACAGATAGTCATCACTACCTACGAGATCAGGCAGGGTGAATAGGCCAAAGAACGATACCGGAATGCCAGCCGCGGATGACATGATCCAGCCGCTGATCGGCAGGGCGCTCAGCATGGCATAGAAGCAAAGATGGACAAATCGTGCGGCTATTTTTTGCCAATCCGGTAAATGTGCCACCAGTTGCGGAAGTACTTGCGTGACACGCCAGCCCAATCGAGCGACGAGTAAAACAAATGCCGACAGTCCGAACTCTTTATGGTAGAGAATCAGCACGATTTTTTTCGTATTGAAGCCGACATCCGGAAGCGTGACCATGTAGAGGCCCAATGCCGCAAGTCCAATAACGAGAAGAGCCATCGACCAGTGGAACAGGATCGCTATAACTCCATAGTGGCCTTCGGTGTTCTTAATCGTCATCGCTCACCTTCCGTCAATCAAGACTCCTCCCTGCCTGAGGCAGGCGGATAACCTGCAACTCCTGCTCTCGACCAGTCCCGCTACTCAATTGCTTGAGCAAATCCAACAATCGGCAAGTTTAGCCCTGATCTGCTTCATCGAGGCGATTCGGAATGCGGTCTCGATAATAATAGCTCGACGACGAGACACCGCACTAGATTTCGGCTGTCGGCGCAACCGTTAGGTGCCTGAACTGCCTCTCCATTAGAGTAACCACGCAATCATACATGCTGCAATACTTATGTCGTCATGTTTAGAACCTCCGGAACTGGCCGCTGGCGATGTCTTCGCGCTGTGCATCAGCCGCGTGCGTAATCCCGAGCTCAGGGCGAGATTGGCGTTGATATCAACGAACGTCACCCAGGCATCCGACACATTCCAGGATCTTGCAGCCCAGATACGGCTGCACGAATTTGTGCGCGAGGCCGTCATCGGCGGCGTGGTCACGACTTCCGAAATGGAGACTGTTTACACCCAGCGAATGGTTTCGAAGACCGCGCCCGGACGACCCGTCTACGACGCTCTAATGAGCCTAGCCCCCGCCGGAAAGTGCCCATTATGCGCCCAGCGGGATGCATCCACGCTCGACCACCATTTGCCCAAGGCGCACTATCCTGTGTTAGCGGTTACCCCGCTGAACCTGGTGCCGTCGTGCAAGGACTGCAATAAGGCCAAGCTGGCGAACCTGCCTACGAGCGCGAACGAGGAGACGCTGCATCCTTACTTTGACGACATTGATGGCGATCGCTGGCTGTTCGCTTCCGTGCAGACAACCGCACCAGCTTCCCTGAGGTTCTTCGTGGAGCCGCCAGATCATTGGGATGAAGTGCTTGCAGCTCGGATGCTCCTCCATTTTGAAACGCTTGGGCTCGGCGGGCTGTACGCTGCACAAGGTGCTGACGAGTTGCTGAACATCAGACATCAGCTTCAAATAATCGATGACGCAGGCGGTGCTGCGACCGTTCGCAGCGAGTTGCTCGCCCGAGCGGAGAGTGCGCGCGCCGTGCGTGTCAATGGTTGGCGTGTTTCTGCATTCGAAGCGTTCGCCGAGAGCAACTGGTTCTGTGAAGGCGGGTTTATGGCTGTGTGAGCGAGGATAGAGCCTTTCCTCACGCCGACGTAGACCTTGTCCGCGCAGACCGACGTGATGGGAGAACGGCCGCTATACGCTCGAAGCTGACGTCGATTTTCTCCGACTGAAGGGCAAATATGGGTCGACTACGGAAGTTCGGAGCTGAGTCGGGGCGATCGTGCTCAATGGTCAAACCAGTAGGCCAGGTAACCTGAGCGGCCGCCGCAAAATCGGACACGATCGTCGCTAGTGCAACCAGCGGGGCGCCGGAGATTTACGATTTACGTATGTTCGCCCCGGTGCCCCAATGGGCCTGTCTGGCTCTCAATCTCTCGAATGCACCGATAGAGCGTATCGGCGACGCAGTCTGTTCCAGGTTTATGAATCCAGTCGCAATACAAATCCATCATCTTTCGCGGCGACTCAGATTCGTTTCCCAAGATAATCTTTAAGGCCGATTTCGCCTCTACTAGCAGGAGAGGACGTCCTGTATCTCTTGAAATAGGATGGGCTAAATAGGCGCTTCTATATCGATAATAGTTTCCATCATCCAGACGCCTCGTGATAGCATTCAGGCGGCCGCGCACATCTTCTGTAATATTTTCTTTAATTTCCCGCCCGTACACTCGCGTCGCGTCAATCAGTCGACATAAATTAATTATTATCGCATTAAGACACAGCCTGGTCTCACCATACATGCGTCTGGCTTGATGGTCGTCTATATCGCGAAAGATAGTTTGATAAACTGCTACGGCTGCGACCAGATCAGAATTGATGTCATTCAACAGCCATGCCAGATCGCGCAGGCGTATCACCTTTGGCAGTTTTTCGGTAGATTTCTCCGCCATCTCTTAGCCTCGTACTTGTAGTCCATCAGGCACTTTATCACGCATGCTCTTGAGTCTTCTAAGTACGGGTTGGCCAGCTAAAAGCTGGTCGGCCCCTCGGCGGTCGGCCATCACCTTCGGCGGTATCGCGCCATCGCGCACATGCATGCAGATGAGCCGGGATAGCGAAAGACTGCAATCCCAGCCGAACCGGGCATTCGCCGCAATCAAGCGAATGGCCCAAACAGGTCGTTCTGCGACCCTCAGTCACTTTGCAGATCGGCGATGAACCCCAAAAAAACCCGTTAGCCTGAGTTACGGATTTCGCTCAGGCGACGAATATCGAGGCGGCGGGGAGTTTCTAGCGTTCGTCCTTGACAGGCGGTCGATTTAGGACAGGGTCGGAGCTTGCCACAAAGAAAAAGCGCTCCGCAAACTCCTCGCCCGCGCAGGGGCGGCCAAAGTAGTAGCCTTGCTGAATGTCGACATTCAACTCGTTAAGCAAGACGCTTGTCGCTTCATCCTCGACGCCTTCCGCTACCGTGCGGAAAGACAAGGCCTTGGCCAGTTGCACAATGGCCTGCAGTATCCGCAACCCATCCGGCGTATGAGCGCGCCGCACGAAAGATATGTCGATCTTCAGTTCTCCGACGGGCAGTGCATGCAATTGCGATAGGGAGGCGTAGCCAGTTCCGAAATCGTCGATGGAAAGCGTGAAGCCGGCGCCGACGAGTCGGTGTAGTTGGTCGTCGGCGCCCTCCACTTCCATCAATGCGATCGATTCAGTGACTTCTAGGACCAGCCTGTTGGTCGGAACCCCGAACGTCACGCAGTCTTCGAGCATTGAGCTGCAGAAATCCGGCCCAACCAACTGACGTTTGGAAATATTCAGGGACAGATGCAGGCCGGGACGGTCTGCCATCCATTGCCGGAACTGGGCGAGCGCTTTCCTTCGCACCAGGCGGCCAAGTTCACCGATCAGGCCAAGGTTCTCAGCCATCGGAACGAAGCTGCTAGGAGGGATCCAGCCGAAGTCGTCGTCTTTCCAGCGTGCCAGGGCTTCCACTCCTTTCAGATGATGGTGTTCGCCGGAGGCCACGCTGCGAGTGTTCACTTGAGGCTGGAACCAGACCATAATGCGTTCGTCTCGGATGGCCTGGGCCAGACGAGCCTGGATGTAAAGCTCCTTCTTCCCAAGCCCTCTTTCGGTCATGTCAGAAAAGAGCTGGAAGTTGTTGCACCCCTGAGACTTAGCGTAAAACATCGCCCGATCGGCATGAGTCAGCAACGCATCAACGTTGTCTGCGTCGATGGGGTAAAGGGAAACCCCCACACTGAATGTCGCATTGACACATTGCCCGTTCGACTTGAAGGACTGACCCATGACGCTGACCAGCCGGCGTGCCGCCTCCCGCGCGGCGTAGAGGTCAGCAACGCACGGGAACAGGACGACAAATTCATCACCGCCCCAGCGCGCCACCGTGTCTCCTTCCGCCAGACAACTCGCCAGCGCGCTGGAAACTTCGCGTAGTAGGCCATCGCCCGTCTTATGCCCATAAGCATCATTGATATTCTTGAAATGATCCAGATCGACAAAGCAAACTGCGACGATCTCGTTGTGACGCTTGGCGGATTGGATGGCCTTGCTGATGCGGTCTTCCAGCAATATCCGGTTGGGTAGCCCGGTAAGTGCATCGTGGTGCGCCATATGGGCAATGTGGCGCTCCTGAAGATACGTCTTGGTGATGTCGCGCAAAACGCCTCGGATACCGAGGATCTGCCCCCAGTCGTTTCGCTCCGCAAGAAAACGGCAGTCCATCCAGCGTTCGTGGCCGGCGTCTGCGATGAAGCGGAAGCGTCCGTGGAATTCATCCTTTTGCCCGGATTGCAGATGCTCAAGGCATTTCAGAAACGCAGGACGGTCCTGGGGCTGGATCGATTCATCCAGAGAGTCGTTGGCAGAAAGCGTATCGGCCAGCCTCCACCACCCCGTGTTGGCATGGGTAAGGACTCCACCCGGACTAAGCTCCACCACGCCCTCCTCCAGCATGTCCAGAGTCCGCACCAGTGAATGCTGTTCGGCCGCATATTGTCTTTCCTTCAGCAGCGCCGCATTGAGGTCGCGGAACGGCTGGCGCACGCTATCGATGAATACGGCACGAAAGATCAGCGAAAAAGAAAGGATCTTGAACACATGGGCGGCAATATTGAATGTATCGCCGACTGATCCGTAAAGCGTGGCGCACAATTCTGACAGGCACGTGATGGAAGCAGCGGCGAACAAGTCAGCCCGATTGAAACCGGCTTCCAGGCGAGCCTTGCGATAGAGGGCAACAGCAGCAATGCTGTACATCAGAACCAGCGAATATTCTATCCAGATCTTAAGCGGAGTCATGCCGCTCCCCCGGATGAAGAAATGCGGCACAGCCTCCGGGAAGAAAAGCTCACTGATGTAGATCGCCGCAACGTAAGCCAGAACCAGCGCGAGAGCGAGATAGCGCCCGCGCCGACTCAGAACCGGCTGCCAAGGGCGGAAAGCAACGATGAGCAATCCGATTGCTACCAGAAATCGTGCGGCGAACCAGAATGTGATGGCTTTCTGTGGGCTTTCAGGGGTCACGAAATCCGGCATGCCGCCGGACCCCAGCATATGCGCGAAGTCTAATAGCGCCGAACCTAGCAGCACCACGCCAAGAAATATGACGCTACCCGGACGGGACTCCGCGTGGGCATTCCAGGCAATACCGAAGACTAGCGTCGCCGCAACAATGGCTGCGGTTTCCATCGCAAGGTGCAATGGCACGTAATTGGCGAGCCCAATATCTACTCTGATGTCCTTAAACCACAGTATCCCGTAGAGAACGAACAGGAAGCCAGTGAGGAGGGTTAGGCGCTTTAGATACGCGGCGACAGGGGGGGCATGCAGCGGGGATAAGAAGGGTTTCATGCCAAAGGATCAGCTCAATACGAGGTCAGGCAACGCCTGGGGACTCCCAGGAGTTTAGTCATGCAACGAGTACGTGGCTTTCCCCGGCACGCGCATCAAGTCTGGCTAGTGCCGCACATCGAAAGAGTACCGACGCACTTTTCTCCAAATATCGTCCTCTAGTTGACGACCCAAATCGGCGGAAGATGTACCCCTCCTTCGGTGGGGTAGCCGGATGCCATATCTCTGTGGTTGATGTCGATCCGGACATCATGGGCGTAGGTGCTACCAGCAGACCGCTGAGCTCCTGGCCGGCCTGAGCACTCAGCGCCCGGGGCGCTGAGCGAAGTTGGAAACCTGGTTGGGTCTGCAGCAATTCATACGTACCTCACACAAGCCACCGCAAGGACCATGGGTGGCGTCGCTCTTCTGCAAGGTCGCTCTAGCCGCAATTGGGGCGAAAGGAGGTTGGCAACATTGAATTGAACGCCACCACCATCCTCGCTACATTCGCGGGTGTCTTACTGATCTGCTTCATGAAGGGCACCTTTGGCGGGGGCTTCGCCATCGTAGGTATTCCCCTGCTGTCGCTCGTGATGGACCCCGTGGCAGCGGGCGGCCATACTGTGACCGGCAGATAAATGTTGCAACGCAACGAAAAATACTAAAGCAGTCAGGAAGCATTGCCAAGAGCGAACGCTCAACCGCCCTATCCCGAAGTCGCTTGCCGGCCATGAGCGGTCTTCGGCCCGCATGTCAGTGCAGACGATGTAGCGTCGCTTACACACCAGACAGCGGTCATTCGCGCGCCGCAAATCGCAATCAGTGGAGAGAATCGTATATCAATGCGCCGTTGGTCCACCACAACATACCCCTCTTCGTGGACAACACGCTGAGTTCTGCCAATGGTAATTTGCAGGCGCTGGACGAACTGCCGTGCAAAAGCATCTCCAGGAGCGTACCCTTGCAGAACGAGATCAAAGTCGTCCCGACATGGCAGTATGCGGCCATAGCCTTTCTGGGCGTTCTCCTGTTTAATGGCATCGCCCGAAAGGCTCTCAATATCGGCGGTGTGGAGCTCTCCGTTGCGGTAGCATTCCTCGTTAGCAGCATTGTGAGCCTCTGGTTTGCCAGGAGACACCGACGCCTGATGACGTCTAACGAACGGCGGCGATTTCTTCTGCTCTATGGGGGATCGATTGCTGCAACACTACTTCTTCCTCCCGCGATTGCCTCATTGGCACATCCGCCATCGATCTGGGATCTGCTGATCCGGCTCGTGAACTGGATTCCCTATCCAGCATCGGCCTATCTCTATCTGTCCAGCCAACGCCTCAATTTACTCACGCGCGAGTGAGCGCCTCCAAGTCATTGCTAGCATGCAAGCCCCCGTTGTCACCTTGCTTTTGCTGTTTTCGGTCTGGCTGGCTGGGGGCTGCACGAGCCCCCAGGAAAATCGTGCGGAGGAGCCGGATCTGAGCGCCGCCGACAAGGTTGGACTGGGCTTCCTTCGTCTTGGGCAAACTGACCGCTATCTCACGCTTGAGGACATAGCGCGGAATCTGCCGATCGACCACAAGATCCTTGTTCCGAAGAATCAGTACCCACCAATGTTGAATTGGAGTTACAACCGGCTTGTCGATGCTCCTGAAAAGCCGTTCATTCTTGAAATCAGGTTTCTGGGAGCGGAGTTCAACCGCGGTGCACAGCAACTCAGCAGCAGTTGGCAGGGCTGCACAAATGTTGAGAGGCTGTCAAACATCACCGGAATCAAGCCTCACTACGTAGACATTCCGATGATCTTCGATATTCCACCAGTTTCGATGGTTCGCTTCTCCATTGAAACGCCCCACATGAGGTCTGAGGTTTTAGGATATGGAAAGGACTGCATCAGTAGATTCTCCATCGTAAAGAGACCAATCTAAAAATAGAAGCCGGATATACGTCTGCTTCGACCGATGGGGGCCAGCCAGCAAGGCCTGCCGAGTGGCAGTTATCACCTGGAAGCTGACCCCGGGGTCGCGCGAGGTCGAACGGCAGGGAAGGGTCGGCAAGAGCCGACCGGGCCGAGGTCTCGCCTCGGCCAGTTACAGACGCTCGCGGGCTAACCCCTATAGCTGCCAGTCGTTGACGGCGAAGGCAAATAAAGGCCGTAGGGAGTCTGCGCTTGGGTCTTTCAAACGGCCGTCAGAGACGCGACATCACCGACTCGACTACCACGATCAGCCCGGCTGACAGGAGCGCTGTGCCGAATGGTTTGGCGAGATGCCGACCCCAGGAAAAATTCTTCTCAATAGCCATTAGTACGCCGAGGAAGAGCATCCAGCCGAGATTGCCGGCGCCCAACGAAAACATCAGCATCATGAATGCCCAGCAACAGCCAATGCAATAGAAGCCATGGTGCACTCCGAGCCAGAGTGCCTGACGCGGGCGATCCTCACCTGTCCAATGCGCCACTACAAACGCAAACGGAGAGCGGCATTTGTCCAGGCAACGGTACTTCAGCAAGCTAAATTGATAGGCGCCAGCCACGAGCAAGGTGACCGCGCCTAGCACCCAAGCGTTGGCTATTAGCCAAGCGCTTCTTGCAAGCACCTCGCGCAACAGCAAGGCTCCGCCGTAGGCGACTATGCCGACTGCGACCCATGTAAGCAGGTAACCTGCAACTACGAGCGCCACAAGTCTTGGCCAGTCCGGCTGCGAGCGAGCGACTGTGGAGAAGAGGCTGATCAGCGGGACGCTGGTGGGCAGCATCATCGCGACGGTCATCACCGTCCAGCCGGCAACAAAAATCATCCCGTAATACAGGGCACTACTCTCGCCACAAGAGACTCGCAGGTGGGCGTGATGGACGTAGTGAACGTAGGGCGACTGTCCCCAGTACCAAAGGGCGAACCAAGCAAGTGCGCTAGTAGACAGCAGGACAAACGCGAGCAGCCGATCGCGTTGAGCAGGCCACATGTGAGCGTTCAGGCGCTAGCCCTTGAAGTGAAATTTACCTTGGATTGCGTTGTGACCCTGAAGATCGACGGCGATGCCCAGGCGCGGTTCGGTGGCCTTGTAGTACAAGGCCTTGCTGACGTACGCGGGCGCGCCCGGGATGGTCGAGAACGCCGTATCGTGAAGCGTTGTTAACCCACCTGTCGCACCCAGGAAAGGCACCATCTCCGCCGAAAAGTCGTTGCCGATGCGAAGCGTGCCCTTCCCTTGCGTAACCTGAAACAGGATCGGGGCTTTCTCGACCGCGAGAATGGCAGCGTACAGGCTGACAAGGTCCTTCACGGGGCCGCCGAGTTTCCCCGTCCACACGCTGACCATCGCGTCGTGCTGGTCTGGAGTCGCCCGCTCATCCACGAAGTAGATGACCTTCCAGCCGCCTTCGAGGACGGGCCCCGGTATGTGATTGACACCAGCGATCGTCAAGTTGCTGACGTCGACCCCGTCGATGCTTCCCTTGTCGACGTGCCACGAGTTGATCGACTGGCAGGTTCCGTTCCCGTCAGGTGGCTCGCCGACCCAGCACGGGCACAGAATCTTGCATGTGCAGACTTCCAAGAGCTGGCCTTCCAAGTCATAAGCCATGGTACTTCTCCTGCCTCGGCTCACAGGCCCTCCTTGCGGAGGGCGATGATCCATTATAGCCAGCATGAAACGGTGTCAAGCGTTGCCAGTCGCTGCTCATTTGCCCGGCACTCAAATCCCCAACGGGAGACCGCCCGCGGCCATCTAAGAATGCGGCGGACGAACTGGTGCTTCGGGCTGCAAAGCAACGCTTACGAGTCTTGGGAGACCGAAGGCGTGAGAATAGCCGACTGCGCGGCCGGGTTCGCGTACAGGAATGTGCAGTTCCGTGCGTAGCGCAGACTGGAGCGTACTTCGGGCACCTTGAACAAGCAGCGGGCGCAGGTAGACCTGGCCCCGCAGGCTGGTACGCCCGAGCCCGGTCTCGCCATCCTGAGCTTGCTGGGAGCGGCGTCAGGCCAAGCCAGGCGCCGAGTTCGTTCACCGACGACAAACGTGGCCTGCAAGGGGTCGGGAGCTGCCGACGGTGGCCGTATCCGTCGCAGTCAGACTCTGCCCTTCACCTATCCATTTGCCAATGGCCGAGATGGGTCGGGAAGAGCCAGTTTGCACCCGATGAGGAGCAGTCCAGCAAATTCGCGCTTCTCGTCAGGGCAGTCCAGCCCACCAGCACCGCGCAGCACGTGTGGGAGGGGCGGGGCACCGAGCGCGCGCCGATGCGCTCGCCGCGCGCGGTCCTTGGCATTGGCTCCGCAGGGCGGCAATCTCATAGGTATGTGCTAAGAAGCCGGATGATGGCGGTCGCACTGGTCGGTCCCCCAGGACCACCTATTCCAGATCGGGCGTCCAATCCCCGGCGAGGACTTCTTCTCTCGCAACTGTCGATCCCTTAAAGGTCACCAACGATGTGCCGTTGTATATGGGCCCAATGTTTCATAGAGCCCCCGAGTCGATGCGATACATTTATCCCAAGACGCCAGCCAGCGTTCTTCTTGAGTGGCTCGATAGCACCCCAATATCGGTCCGATTTACGCTGCTAAGAGGCCTCGTCAACGAAGCCAACTACGGGACGGGCGGCATCGTCCAGGCCGATGATTTTAGGAGCAGGCGGCATGCGGTCGCGTTCTGGCTGAGACGGCGTCGTCGGAGTGATGCGTGTGCCGAGAAAATCCGCCTCGCCTGCGCCTATGTCGATGCAATGATGGTAGAGCGCGGGCTTCCGGATCTATGGCGTGGGGAAATAGCAAGGTACACCGCGGCAGGGAACCTCGACTCCGTGCGGCGCCTTGGGGCCTTATCCAAGGCGTGGATGACAGCCGATAGTTCCTGGTCGGAAATGCGCGCCAGCTCATTGGCCCCAAAGCGTCTTCGTCGATGGGAGCGCAAACAACGCGTGTTCTTCTCCGTTCGGCCGTAGCGACAAACGGCTTTCATATCGTATTGATATAGCATACGATATGATACAGAAGCCGGAGGATACGATATGGCGCGGATTGGCATTGCCTATGAAGTTGTCGCAGCTGCAGCCGATGCGCTGCTTGCGGAGGGACGCAAAGCCACGTTGGCGGCCGTCCGGGAGCGTATCGGCAGCGGCAGTATGAATACGATTCACCGGCACTGGACGATCTGGCAAGGCCGCCAGAAACCCGTGCCCCGCAAGCTATCCGAGCCAAATACGCGGCTGCTTTCTGCGCTGGGCTCAGAGCTTTCCAAAGTCGCCGAGGAGGCTGCCTCCGAAGCGGATGCGGCGTTGGCGCAGGCGATGCACGAGCTTTCCGTGTACAGCGCCAACGGCGAAGCGCTGGAGGCAGAACGAGACGCGCTCGCAGAGCAATTGCTCCAGATCACCACCGAGCGGGACACGCTTGCTGGCAAATCCGCTGGTCAATCCGCCGAGATCGAACGACTGACCCAAGATGCCGAGCGCGAGCGCGACGATGCCGCTGTGGTACGGCGTATGTTGGCTCAGGCCGAACTCAGGTTGGAAGCGGTGCCGCGCCTCGAAGAAGAGTTGGTACAGCTTCGGGCTCAGCTGGCCGCCGAGCAAACGGCACGCACGGAAGCCGACAAGATGGCAGCCGTCGCCGAGGCACGGCGGGGCGCCGCCGAAGCGGCCCAGGCACAAGCCGAGGCACGGCTGGCCAACGCGGAGCAACGGGAAGGTCGGGTCCGCGTGGAATTGGCGGAAGCGCAGGCCGCGCATCAATCCACGCGAGAGAGGCTGACCGAGGCCGTCGGCGTTGCAGCCGGCGCTCAGGCAGAACTGAAAGCATGGCGGGAAAAACAGGCCGAGGCCGCAAGGCAGGCCGAGACCCAGGGCCATACGGAACTGGACGCCCACGGCGCCGGTAGTGCCGCGCAGAGACCCGCCCGCAGCCGCAAACCGGTGCAGGGGAGTTGATCCCCGTCTAGCGCCTGCCGCCGCCTCTTGACTTCGATGGCGGGAGGGCATCCTGACAGAAACACTCAAGGTTCCGGCTTGGAAGCCGAAGGACCGTCATCTGTCAGGAGAAAGACATGCGTAGCACCATCGCCGCGATCGGCGCCGCCCTCACCTTTTCCGCCTCGCCCGCGTCGGCTCTCGGCGTCCTCGCCTACGGGGACGAGCCGGTGGGTGACCCCG
Organism: Cupriavidus sp. CuC1; assembly: GCF_044627735.1. Lineage (NCBI taxonomy): Bacteria > Pseudomonadati > Pseudomonadota > Betaproteobacteria > Burkholderiales > Burkholderiaceae > Cupriavidus > Cupriavidus sp. CuC1. The sequence goes on from NZ_JBIUHC010000081.1 coordinate 40,472, forward strand.
GCGCCATCGTGCAGGATTTGATCTCGACGGAGTTCGAGCGCTTCTTCAGTGCCGCCGGGACGGTCCTGGTGATTCACTACGATACGGTACAGCTGGGAATGGACCGCGTGTGCCACGCCACCGTCGGCATCAGCGCGGGCACCCGAGGCCGGAGCCACCGCACGGCTTCCCGCTTGGCGTTTCAACGCGACCCGCTTGATCCGGAACCATGGGAATGTTGACCTGGCTGGCAGACGTGAGTGCCTCACCAGCGCGATACGCGAGGCCGCACGAAACATGATGCAGGTGCCAATCCCCGAGTTGGCAACGCGCAGCGAGGCCTCGCTTGTCGGGGCGCGCAACGCCAAGCGCGCCGGACGGGACATTTGACGGCCCGCCCTGCTGTCCGGCCTTGACTTCATGCCTGGCCCTGTAGATTGGAAGTATGACCCATCACCCCCGTGCTTCCGATGCAGGCCCACCCCACGCAACTCAGCCTCTTTGATGAAATCGCTCGCGCAACCGTCGCACGATCGCCGGCTCGCCCATTGGTGCTGATGGCCTGCTCGGCCACGAAGCTCAACCGCCCTGCCCCCGCCATGGATCTGTATCGCGGCGTCATGTATGAAACGTTTCGCGCGCACGTGCGAGCCGATGCGCAGCCCCAGGTCATCATCCTCTCGGCGCAGCATGGCTTTATCCAGCCGGACGCGGAGATTGCCCCCTACGATGCCCGTATGACCGCGGATCGCGCGGAGACCATGCTCTCGGGCCTGTCGACGGCGATGGCCGGTGCGGCGTGGCCCGACCAGGTCGGCCCGGTCTTCCTCGCCGGCGGCATGCACTACCGTCGGGTGATGCGCGGCCGTGGAGCGGTGGGCCCGCAAGGTTGGTGCTGGTGCTACCCCGGCGATCGTGGAGACCAGCGGCGGCATCGGGATGCAGCGCTCCCAGCTCGGCCAGTATCTGGACGGCCTAAGCAATGACCCCTCCGAAGAGATCGGGCGCTTTCCCAACGGCGTGTCCTACTTCCGCCGCGCTGGGCCATTCACGGTGGGCGAGCGCGTCATGCACGCCTACCGACACCTGCCCGGGATTGCGCCCCGTTGGGCAACCATCCGGAGCATTTTCCAAGGACCCAGCGGCATGACCGCCGAAGCCGACGTCGAGGAGGGAACGGGAAACCGCGCGCACATCGTTTCCCGTTGGATCGCTCTGACGAATCTCCAGCCGAACCAATGACTATCACCATCACCCTGCAGTTGGAAGCCAAGGCCCTCGCTGCCAACCTCGATGGCACGCCCGACGCCCTGCTTGCCCTCACCCATGCCGGCTACCGCTACTGGACCAAAGCCAGACGCCTGCATTTCCCACCGCCGCGGCGCGAAGCGTTGCTGTTGGAAATCATGCGTTTCTGTGCAGACACAAACCTGCTGGAGTGCCCCCCCGACCCTGAGGACGGCGACCGCCAGCAGGTGATAGAAGAGATGCTCGACGCCCGCTATCCGCGCTATGCCCGCCTCAAGCGCAATCCGCATCGCGCATGAGCGTGGTGACGACCTTCTCTCCAGAGCCACACGGCGGCGAGCATCTGTCCGCCTGGTTTCACCCCGCTAACCTGAAGGCTATGTCCGCCTCGAAGAGGCGGTAGGGGTGCGGGGAGAGCGGAATTCAGTATATAAATGCAGTCATGACACCCGTCGACAGTCTCTGGCTCACCAATCCCACCCTCGCCTACGCCGATTGGCAGCGCCGCGAGGCAGCCGGCGCGGACCGGCGCCCTTTCGCGGCCCGCTCGATCATCCAGCATCAGGCCATGTTCGAGCACTTTCGGCGTCATCTGCTCGACGCCGACACCACCGTGGCCACCTTCGGTCCAGACCATATCGATACCTTCTGGCAGGCGCCCGACGCGCGCGGCTACAGTACCGCCACGCGCATGCGCTATCTGAAACTGCTGGACCGGTTGTGTCGCCACTTGGTTGCCATCGGCGTGCGCAAGAGCAATCCAGCCGGTCAATTGGTCCGCGACGGTCAGTGGCCGAAGGCCGAGCCGGATCCCATCTACCTGCCAGAGGACGCGGACGCCCGCCTGCAGGCTTGGGTGCAGCCGCACGCTGGGGATGATCAGGCGGCCTTGCGCAACCGCGCCATCGTGGCGCTCTTCCTCGGCACCGGCGTCACGGCATTGGAAGGCCGCACGGCCCGCCGGGAGGACCTGCAGCCCGATGCTGCCCCGCCCTACCTGCGCGTGCCAGCCCACGGCGCGCGTGATACACGCACGATCCCCCTCGCCGCGTTCGCGGTGCCAATCCTGACCGAGTGGTGCGTTCGCCGGCGGACCCCTCCGGTCATTGGCGACCTCGTGTTCTCACTCCAGGCCAGCGGCGAGCCGATCACGGATATGAGCCTTGGCAAGATCGTGCGAGCGGCGCTCCTCGCGATCGACTTCGAAGCGCAAGACATGAGCCCGCGGGTGCTGCGCAACACCTACTGCCGCCGGCTGCTACTTGCCGGGCGCAACCGCGATGAAGTCAGCAAGCTGCTTGGGCTGGCCAGCACGCGAACCTGCGACCGGATCAGAGCCACCATTGATGCTCAGTTGTAAGTGTTGGTGTCCCCAAGTCCCACATACCGCATAGAGTTTGCTATTCTCGCGGACGCCTCTACGGCGACATATCACCAATTAACCAGACCACAGAAGAATCCATGGCAACCAAAGCAAAAGCTGTCGTAAAGTCCGCGGCCAAGCCTGCCGCCACGAAGGCAGCGCCGGCCAAGAAGGCAGTAGCACCGGCAAAGAAGGCCGCTGCGGCTGCACCGGTGGCGAAGCCGCTGAAGGAAACCTTCACCAAGGCGAGCTTGCTGGCCCACCTGGTCGCCCAGACCGAGCTGGACGCCAAGACCGTCAAGACCGTGCTGGCACATCTGGAAAACACGGTCCTGAGCGCGGTGCACAAGAAGGGTGCGGGCGAGTTCACGCTCCCTGGCCTGCTCAAGGTCACTGCCCTGCAAGTAGCGGCGACCAAGAAGCGCTTCGGCAAGAACCCTTTCACCGGCGAAGATCAGTGGTTCGCAGCAAAGCCCGCCACCGTCAAGGTGAAGGTCCGCCCGCTGAAGAAACTGAAGGACGCCGCGGTGTAAGGCGTACCGACCTGGTGAACGAATGGAGCCCGCGAGGCTCCATTTTTATGTATGCCCGGCTGGCAAAAGAATGGGCCTTACATGGCGGTCCGAAGGACGGGCGCAAGGTGGATCTCAACGCGAGCGGACGGCTGAGATTGGCCAGCTTGCGACATTGCGCGCCGAACCGGAAGCGACCGCTTCACATGCGAAGACGGACGGAGCGGCCTCCAACGTCGCGACGACTCAGCAATTCGATTGACTGCTCCGCATCGTGCGCAAACGATGGGAGCGCCTCAGCTCGTGTGCTGGCTCCTGTTCACAATGGCATCCGCTCCGTCGCTCCGATAGATGCAAGACAGAACGTCTTCTCCGGCCATATCACTTCTTTGGTGACGTGGTGAGCGATTGTTTTAGGCTTGCGTCTCTCCCATGCGCGCCGTCAGAACGGTCAGGGTGGCTGCCACCAATAGCAGTGCCGCGCTCGCCACGAACGTGCTTTGGTAGCCGCTGTGGTCGAACAGCAGCCCCCCCACAGTGGCGCCCAGCGCGATGGCCATTTGCACGACCGCCACCAGCAGGCCGCCGCCGGCCTCGGCGTCATGCGGGAAAGTCCGGGCCACCCATGCCCACCAGCCCACAGGCGCGGCGGTACCCGTCAGGCCCCACAGCGCCAGCAGGGCGACGACTACTGCCATCCAGCCGCCGAAGGCGATCAAGGCTGTGGCGATGACGGCCATCACCAGCGGGATGGCAATCAGCGTCTGGTAGAAGCCCCGCTCAAGCGCCTTGCCAATGAGCATGGTGCCAATGAAGCCCGCGGCGCCAATCGCCAGCAGGATGAGCGAGAGCGTGGGCACCTGCACCCGCGTCACCGTCTCCAGGAACGGCCGCACGTAGGTGAACAGTGCGAACTGCCCCATGAAGAACAGGCTGCTGGCCGCCATGCCCAAGGCGACACCGCGACGCTTGAACAGCGCGAAGATCCGGAGGGCATTGCCAGCGCCTGTCGTGCGTGCCGGGGCCTGCATGGAAGGCAGCGTGCGCCACTGCCAGACCAGCGTGATCAGTGCCACCGGCACCAGGCACAGGAAGGCGCCGCGCCAGCCGATGACGGCACCGAGGTAGGCGCCCAGCGGCGCAGCCACCACCGTGGCCAGCGCATTACCACCATTTAGGATAGCCAGGGCGCGTGGCACCTGAGGCGTCGGCACCAGCCGGATGGCCGTGGCCGCCGACATGGACCAGAAGCCGCCGATGACCACGCCAATCAGCGCCCGGCCCAGCAGATAGGTGAAGTAGTTCGGCGCCAGCGCGACGATGGCGCCGGACAGGCCCATCGCCGCTGTCAGCGCCAGCAGGAGCGTCTTGCGATTCAGGCTGCCGGCCAGCGCCGCGATGAACAGGCTCGTCACCACGGCAAACGCGCCTGAGATGGCGATGCCTTGCCCCGCCATGCCTTCGGTGATATGCAAGTCGGCGGCCATCGGCGTGAGTAAGCTGACGGGCATGAACTCCGAAGCGACCAGCGCGAACGCGCAGATCGACATAGCGAAAACGCCGCTCCAGGAGGCGGATGGCTCCCTGGTTTCACGCGGAGTGTCAGTGTTGCCTATGGAGTCGGCGGATACTTGGGCGGTCATGGAATATTCGGTTATGTCTTGATATGGACGAGCAATGCTGTGCCTGGCAGTCAGAGCGGACGCGGTATGGCGATGGGGTGTCAGTCGCCGAAGGAGACCGAGAGACGCCAAGGTCTCCAGTTGCTGCTGTATTTGCCGGTGTGCGATCTGAGGTTCAGTCCTCGACGCGCTCGATCCGCACCTTGTACGGCCCGGGCTTGGCCAGAACGGATAAGCCCTCGTTCACTTTGCCCAGCGGCAGAAGGCTTCGCGAGTAGGTGCGGCCTTGGATAAAAATCGCCAGGTTTCCCCAGGGCGCGTAGTGGGCCAGTTCACCGGCCACAGGCGCCATGCCGTCCGGCGCACCCTGCGTAGACAGCTTGCGCGGCAGGTTGGACCCGCGCTCGATGGTGGCGTAGTCCTCCATCGTGAGAGACAGCGGAAGTAGCGCCGCGAAATCGCGCGCCGTGGCGTTGTCGTACAGCGTGGCGGTGGCGCTTTGGCCATCGACGGTCAAACGAATCTTCATCGAGAACTCCTTCGAGGGCGCGGCCGATGGCTGGGCTACTGAATGACCCAGGGAGCAAGCAGCCAGCCCTAGTACTACTGTGTTAACAACTACTCGGTTTTCCGACCGCAGCACGGGCACCGTTCAAGGCGGGCAAGCAGTGCGGCAGCGA
>NZ_JBIUHC010000082.1:0-45348 GCF_044627735.1 Cupriavidus sp. CuC1
CGCCGCCCTGCTGCGCGCGCTGGCCGCCGCGCTCGAAGCCGAACGCGAAACCCTGGTGCCGCTGGCCGACCGCGAGAGCGCGCTCGGCCTGCCGCGCCTGAATGGCGAACTGGACCGCACCGCCTTTCAGCTACGCGGCTTTGCCGATGTGCTGGAACGCGGCGACGCGCACGCCAGCCTCGACGATCCCGCCGTAGCCGGCGCACCACCCGCCGGGCGTCCGCGCTTGACCCGCGTGCGCGTGCCCGTGGGGCCGGTGGCGATGTTCTGCGCCAGCAATTTCCCGTTTGCGTTCTCGGTGCTCGGCGGCGACACCGCCGCGGCACTCGCGGCCGGCTGCCCCGTGGTAGTAAAGGCGCATCCGGCGCAGCCGGAACTGTCGCGCAAGACCGCCGCGCTGGCGCAACGCGTGGTGGCCGGGCAAGGCCTGCCTGCCGGCATCTTCGGCTTTATCGAAGGCGCAGCCATCGAGACCGGCGTGCGCCTGGTGCAGGCGGAGGCGATCGCGGCCGTGGCCTTCACCGGCTCGTTCAAGGGTGGCATCGCGCTGGCCAAGGTGGCTGCCGAGCGGCCCCACCCGATTCCCTTCTACGGCGAGCTCGGCTCCGTCAATCCGCTGGTAGTGCTGCCGGCCGCGCTGCACGGCAACAGCGCGGAGCTGGCGCAGAACCTGGCCAGCTCGATCTGCCTGGGCAGCGGCCAGTTCTGCACCAGCCCCGGCGTGATCGTGGTCGGCAAGGACGCCGCCGGCGACGCCTTCGTCGGCGCGCTGGCCGGTGCTCTGCATGCGCTCGCGCCGCACGCCATGCTCAGTGCCGGCGTTCGCTCCGCCTTTGACCAGGGCGTGGCGCGCTGGCGCGCGTCCGACAAGCTCAAGCCGCTGCTCGGCGAAGTGGCGCGCGCGGACGCCGGCGGCCTGCCGCGCCCCTACCTGGCCGAGGTCGACGCCGCGGACTTCATCGCCGATCACAGCCTGCACGAGGAAGTCTTCGGTGCCGCCGCGCTGGTGGTGCGGATCGACTCGCCGGAGCAAGCACAGCAAGTGCTGCGCGCCGTAGGAGGCTCGCTCACCGTGACACTGTGGGGCGTGGATGCCGGCAGCGAAACGCCGGACGCCGCCACGCTGGAACTCGTGCGCGCCGCCACCAAGGTGGCTGGGCGCGTGCTGTTTGCGGGCGTGCCCACCGGCGTGGCCGTGACCGACGCCCAGCACCACGGCGGCCCCTTCCCCGCGTCGACGCAACCGTTCACTACCTCGGTGGGCTACGCCGCGCTCGATCGCTTCCTGCGCCCGGTGGCGTTGCAAGATGCACCAGCCTGGCTGATTGCACGCGAGGGGGTGCCATGCTGAAGACAAGAATGCGGCATATCGTGTTGTTCCGGCGCAAGCCGGACGTGCCCAAGGACGCCACGCTGGAAGCCGCGCTCACCGCGCGCATGGCGGCCCTCGGCGCGCGCATCCCCGCGATAAGGAGCTGGCGCTTTGCCGCCAACGAGCTGGATCGTGCGATCTGCTGGGACTATGTGCTGGAGTCCGAGGTGGATGACAAGGAGGCGCTGGATGCTTATCTGTTCCATCCCTTGCACCAGGCGCTGGTGGCGGATCTGAAGCCTTACTTTGCGTGGGCTGCGGTGGACTACACGGTTTGAGGCGGCGGGGTTTTCCCGCGCATCGGGCACGACCGTCCCATTTGCTGGGAGTGCGCTGGCGATCCCGCCCCGCGAGCATCGCCAGCGCGCGCAAAGCTTCCTATTGTGTTGATTCCCGCAAGATCAAGACAAAGGAGCCCGGGCATGGAGACACAAAACGATTCGCAGCACCCTGAGCAGCACGAACTTCCGCTTCAGCAAGCCGCTTCTGCGCAGCGTCGCGGCTTCCTGAAGGGTAGCCTCGCACTGGCGGCCAGCACCGCCGCCGGTCATGCCGTAGCACAGTGGACACCTTCGCTGCGCTACCCCGACCCCAGCGTCGTCATCCTCGACCCCTCCTTCGCGAAGTACCGTCTGTTCAACGCCAGCGTGGAACAGCTCGCCACCGGCCTGCGCTGGGCCGAGGGCCCGGTGTGGATCGGCGACGGCGGCTACCTGCTTGTCAGCGACGTGGCATCCAACCGCATCATGCGCTGGGACGAGGCCGGCGGCCAGCTCACTACCTTCCGCGCGCCAGCCAACTATCCCAACGGCAACACGCGCGACCGCCAGGGCCGGCTCATCACCTGCGAAGGCGCAATCACGCGGCGCATCAGCCGTACCGAGCACAGCGGCAGAGTGGTCACGCTGGCCGACAACTTCGCAGGCAGGCCCTTCAACTCGCCGAACGACATCGTCTGCAAGTCCGATGGCTCCATCTGGTTCACCGATCCGCCCTTCCAGCTCAGCAACAACTACGAAGGCCGCATCGGCAAGCCAGAGCTGCCGCACGCGGCTTATCGAATCGACGGCGAGACCGGCAAGCTCACCCAGGTCATCAGCGACCTGGCCGGGCCGAACGGCCTGTGCTTCTCGCCGGACGAGAAAACGCTCTATGTGATCGAAGGCCGTGCCCAGGCCAACCGGCTGGTGTGGGCCTACAGCGTCGGGCCCGATGGACGCCTGACGAACCGCACCAAACATATCGACGCCAACGGCCCCGGCGCGCTGGACGGCATCAAGTGCGACGAGGACGGCAACATCTGGGCTGGCTGGGGCAGCGGCGGCGCGCCCGGCGTGGACCCGGCACCGCTGGACGGCGTGATGGTGTTCAACCCCAAGGGCAAGCCCATTGGCCATGTCCGCCTGCCGGAGCGCTGTGCCAACCTGTGCTTCGGCGGCCTGGAGAACAACCGGCTGTTCATGGCCAGCAGCCATTCCATTTACGCGCTGTACGTCAATACGCGTGGCGCTGGCGCGGCGTGACGCGAAGCGGGCGTTAAACGCAACCGGCGCGCCCTGCAGCGCGCCGGTTGCGTATGCCTTGGTGCGCTATCGCTAACGACTGCCTACGGCCTCGCCCCAAACTCCACCCTGTCCGCCGTCCAGGCGAGCGCCTGCTCGCTCAGGCTAAACCCAAGCCCCGGCCGGCTGGGCACGATCATCCTGCCGTCGCGCAACTCCAGCCGTTCGTTGAACATCGGCTCCAGCCATTCGAAATGCTCCAGCCACGGCTCCTGCGGATAGGCGGCAGCCAGGTGCAGGTGGATCTCCATGGCAAAGTGCGGCGCCAGCTTCAGGCCCTTGTAGTCCGCCAGGCTCATGATCTGCAGGAAGGGCGTGATGCCACCCACGCGCGGCGCGTCGGGCTGCACGAAGTCGCTGGCATGCGCGGTGATGAGCTGCGCGTGCTCGCCGAAGCTGGTGAGCATTTCGCCGGTGGCGATCGGCGTATCGAGCGAGGCGGCGAGCGCGGCGTGGCCTTCGATGTCGTAGGCGTCAAGCGGCTCTTCGATCCACACCAGGTTGAACTGTTCCAGCACGCGGCCGAAGCGCTGCGCGGTGGTGCGGTCCCATTGCTGGTTGGCATCCACCATGAAGGGAAAGTCGTCGCCCAGCAGTTCGCGCACCGCTTTGACGCGCTTGAGGTCGGTGGCGGTATCGGGCTGGCCGACCTTGATCTTGATGCCGCCGATGCCGTTGGCGCGGGAGGCGTCGATGTTCTTCAGGACCTGGTCCAGCGGCATCGACAGGTAGCCTCCGGAGGTGTTGTAGCAGCGCACGGAATCGCGGTGCGCGCCCAGCAGCTTGGCCAGCGGCAGGCAGGCGCGCTTGGCCTTGAGATCCCACAGCGCGATATCGAACGGGGCGATGGCCTGCGTGGTCAGGCCGCTACGGCCCATCGACGCGCCGGCCCACAGCAGCTTGTTCCAGATGCGGGCGATGTCGTTCGGATCCTCGCCGATCAACTCCGGCGCGATCTCCCTGGCGTGGGCGTACATGCCGGGGCCGCCGGCACGCTTGGAGTAGCCAAAGCCGATGCCTTCGTGTCCGTCGCGGGTACGGATCTCGGCAAAGACAAAGGCGATCTCGGTCAGCGGGCGCTGGCGCCCGGTCAGCACCTTGGCGTCGCTGATCGGGGCCGCCAGCGGCAGGGTCACCAGCGAGACTTTTACCCACGCGATACGATCGCCCGAGGCTTGTGCCGATGGCATTGGCGCGGCGGTTGCTTGATGTGAAACGTTGCTCATGATTCGTCCTTGTCTGCTCGAATTCTGTCTTGCGGCGCAGCGCATGTGCGCCGTTACTCCGGCTTGATACCGGCCTCCTTGATGACCTTGCCCCAGCGCACGGTCTCGGACTGCACGAAGCGCGCGTAGTCCTGCGAGCTGGACGCCACCACCACGAAGCCGTTGGCTTCCAGCTTGGTGCGGACGTCCGGCTGGCGGAACGCCTTCATCATCTCAGCCTCCAGCTTGTCGACGATGGGCTTGGGCGTGCCCTTGGGCGCGGACAGGCCGACCCACGATACCGCCGAAAAGCCGGGATAGCCGGATTCCGCCACTGTCGGCACATCCGGGAACAGCGCATTGCGCTGCGCGCTGGTGACCGCCAGCGCGCGCAGCTTGCCGGCCTTCACATAGGGCAGCACCGCGTCCTGGTTCACGAACATGGTGGGGATCTGGTTGGCCAGCACATCGGTCAGGGCTGGGCCGCCGCCACGGTAAGGAATGCCGACCATGTTCAGGCCCGCCGTCTGCTTGAGCAGCTCCATCGCCAGGTGGCCGGACGACGCATTGGTCACGCCGTAGTTGACCTTGCCCGGGTTGGCCTTGACGTAGTCGACGAACTCCTTGAAGGTCTTTGCCGGAAAGGCGGGGTTGACCACCAGCACGTTAGGGCCGGCGATCAGCTGCGAGATCTGGATGAAATCGCGGCTCGAATCGTAGTTGGGCTTGGGCGTCATGCCGTGCGCGATGGCGTTGCTGCCGATGCCGGAGAGCAGCAGCGTGTATCCGTCCGCGGGGGCTTTTGCCGCTTGCTCGGAGCCGATGGTGCCACCGGCGCCGCCCTTGTTCTCCACGATAAAGGGCTGCTTGAGCGCCTTGCCAAGCTGCTCGGCGATCAGGCGGCCCATGATGTCGCTGGTGCCGCCGGCCGGGAACGGCACGATCATGCGCACGGGCTTGGCCGGCCAGGTGTCGCCTTGCGCGTGCGCGGCAGCCATGATGTTTGCCAGTACGCCCGCGAGCGCCAGCGCGCAGCCGGCGAGGAAGGTTCTTTTGCTGATGAGGGTCATGCTGTGTCTCCTGCTTCTTCTAGTGATTCATTGTCCGGTTTGCTCGCTGCTCTCGCGCAGCGAATGAGGGGCGGGGGAGAGGGCGGGCGTTCACTGTGGCGATGAGATGCCAATCTGCCCGTGGACTTGCCATCGCTCCCGGCGCATGAGCCGATCTCGCTTCGGCCTGCGCCCACCCTCTCCCCCGGTTGCTCTCCCATTTCATGGGAGTGGGGAGCAAACCGTTGGTAAGTCCATTTAGTCCACCAAGTTCATCAAGTCCATTGAGCCAATCAATCCACCACGCCGATCGGCCAGGGCACGAACTCGTTCAGCCCGACCCCGAGCGCTTCGCTGCAGGTCTTCTCGCCGCAGGCGTGGCGCAGGATCTGCGCGAAGATCAGCTGGCCCATCTGTTCGATGGTGGCTTCGCCGTCGATCACCACGCCGCAGTTGATATCCATGTCCTTGACCATGCGCTGGTACATCGGCGTGTTGCTGGCCAGCTTGATGGTGGGCGCGGGCACCGAGCCAAAGCAGGAGCCGCGCCCGGTGGTGAAGCAGATCAGGTTGGCGCCGCCGGCGATCTGGCCGGTGGCGGAGACCGGGTCATAGCCCGGCGTGTCCATGAACACCAGGCCGTGCTGCGTCACCGGCTCGGCGTATTTGTAGACTTCCATCAGTGGCGCGTTGCCGCCCTTCTTGGCGCCGCCCAGGCTCTTCTCCAGCACGTTGGCGAGGCCACCGGCGTTGTTGCCGGGGCTGACGCGGCCGTTGATCTGCGTGTCGCGGCCCTTGTTGTACTCGAGCCACCAGTTGATGCGGTCGACCAGTTTCCGGCCTACCTCGGGCGTGACCGCGCGGGCGGTCAGGGTCTGCTCCACGCCGAAGATTTCCGAGGTTTCCGACAGGATCGCGGTACCGCCGTGGCGCACCAGGATTTCCATGGCCGCGCCCAGCGCGGGATTGGCCGAGAGGCCGGAGAAGCCATCGGAGCCGCCGCATTGCAGGCCAACGGTGATGTGCTCCGCCGAGACGGGCTCGCGCGTGACGGCATTGGCCTTGGACAGCATCTGCTGCACCAGCGCGATGCCGGCCTCGATGGCGCGGCGCGTGCCGCCAGCGTCTTCGATCACCAGCGTCTTGAGCATCGGGCCCGGCTGCAGGCCCTGGTCGGCCAGGAAGGCGGGCAACGCGTTGTGCTCGTGCCCGAGCGCAATCACCAGCGCGCCGACGGTGTTTGGATGGCGGATATAACCGCCGAGCGTGCGGCGCAGCAGGTCCATCGGCTCGCCGCTCATCTCCATGCCACTGCCTTGCTCGTGCACATAAGGCACCACGCCATCGACATTGGGGAAATCCACCATGCGCTGCTCGTCGAACCAGTTGGCGATCTTGCGCGCCACCGTCGCGCCGCTATGGCCAACCAGGAACACGCCGATGTAGTTGCGCGTGGCCACACGGCCATCGGCGCGCACGATGCCCATGAACTGCGCGCGCTGCGCCGGCGGCACGTAGTCCGTGGGCTTGTAGTCCAGTCCGTGGCGGTAGTCCTTCACCAGGTCGCCGAAGGCGATGTTGTGGCTGTGCATCCAGGTGCCGGGCGGCAGGTCCTCGGCCGCGAAACCGATCACCGTGTTGTATTTGAGCACCGGCTCGCCCTTGGCGATAAAGCGCGCGGCCACCTTGTGGCCGGATGGCACGAGCTGCAGCGTGACGAGGCTCTCGCTGGGCACGGCGGTGCCGGCTGGCACTTCCATGCGCGCCACCACCACATTGTCCTGGGGGTCGAGGCGGATAAACGGGTTGCGCGCGCTGTCCTGGCTATTGGGATTGGGATTGGGATTCATCTTGTTGTCCTTTGCGAGGTGGTTCAGGCGAGCACGCCGATGGGCCAGGGCACGAACTCGTTCTCGCCCACGCCCAGCGCTTCGCTGCGGGTCTTCTCGCCCGAGGCATGGCGCAGCATCTGCGCGAAAATGCGTTGCCCCATCTCCGCCACCGTGGCTTCGCCATCCACCACCGGGCCGCAATCGATGTCGAGGTCGTCCTCCATGCGCGTGAAGGTGCGCGTGTTGGAGGCCAGCTTGATGGTGGGCGCGGGCAGCGCGCCAAAGCCGGAGCCCGTGCCGGTGGACAGGCAGATCAGGTTGGCGCCGCCGGCAATCTGCCCGGTTGCGGAAACCGCTTCATAGCTGGGCGCATCCATGAACACCAGGCCGCGCGCCATGACGGGATGCGCGTACTCGTAGACCGCCGTCACGGGCGAACTGCCGGCGCGGCGCACGCCGCTGGCCGCTTTCTCCAGCGCGTTGCTCAGGCCGCTGGCGCCGCCGTCGGCACGCACTCGGCGGTTAATCTGGGTGTCGCGCCCCGCGTGGTACTGCCGCCACCACGCGATGCGTTGCGCGAGCTGGCTCGCCACCTCCGGCGTGGCAGCCCGCGCGGCGAAGCGTTGCCCCAGGCTTACCAGGTCCACGGTTTCCGACAGGATGGCGGTGCCGCCGTGCGCCACCAGCAGGTCCACCGCCGCGCCCAGCGCCGGGTTGGCCGAGATGGCACAGAGGCCGTCCGGCCCGGCGGATTGCAGGCCCACCACCAGGTGCTCCGCGCAAACCGGCTGCCGCACGTGCGCATTGGCCGCCGGCAGCATCTGCTCGACGATGGCGATGCCCGCCTCGATGGTGTTGGCGGTGCCGCCGATTTCCTGCATCACCAGCGTCTTCAGGCAAGGGCCCGCGGCCAGCTTCTCCTGCTCCAGGAAGCCGTAGATATTGTTGCGCTCGCAACCCAGCGCGATCACCAGCGCGCCGGCGATGTTGGGATTGCGGATGGTGCCCGACAAGGTGCGGCGCAGCAGGTCCATCGGCTCGCCCGTCATCTCCATGCCGCAGCCGATCTCGTGCACGAATGGCACCACGCCGTCGACATTGGGATACGCAGCCAGGCGCGACTCGGTGAACCAGTCGGCCACCTTGCGCGCGGCGGTGGCGCCGCAATTGCCCACCACGAACACGCCGATATAGTTGCGCGTGGCAACGCGCCCGTCGGCACGCACGAAGCCCTGGAAGGTGGCGCGCTGCGCGGCGGGCACGGCTTGCAGCGATGTGCTTGCGCAGACGGCCGCGCCTGGCGCATCGCTGGCCGCGTCATCCGCCGCGAGGTTGTGCGCATGCACCCAGCCGCCGGCAGGCACGTCTTCGGCCGCGCGCCCGATGGCGATGCCGCACTTGATCACCGGCTCGCCTTTGCGGATGGCCCGCGCGGCGAGCTTGTGCCCCGCGGGGATGTCCTGCAATGCGTTGGCGCCGGCTTCCGGCAGGGCCGTGCCGGCGGCGATCTCGGTGCGCGCCAACACGACATTGTCGGACTCGGCAAGGCGGACGGTCAGCTTGGATGAGGACTGGATCATGGTGTCTCGGTGAGGCTTGGCGCCAGCGTTTTTCCGGAGGATGGCGGGGCCGCTGCGCGCTCTTATGGATGCGCTTCCATTTTTCGGGATGGTGGCCGACAATACAAGCCTGCCCGGCGCCGCCCGGGCGCCGGTTTCCCATGATCTGGGACAAAGCCACAGGCGAATGCGCCCTGAAGTGATTCGCACCGATCAAACCAGGGAAAACGTGTAGCCCACGGCACCGCCCCACCTATCACCAATACCGAGACCAATACCGAGCCAATGGCAACCAACAAGGCCGCGCCAGCACAGCAAGACGACCCTGCCCCGGGCGGCGGCCGCATGGTCGACGTGGCGCGCATGGCCGGCGTATCGCGCGTGACGGTCTCGCGCGCCATCAGCCATCCGCACCAGGTCTCTCCCGCCACCTTGGCGGCCGTGCGGGACGCCATCGCCAAGCTGGGCTATGTGCCCAACCTGAACGCCGGCAGCCTCGCCTCGCGGCGCTCGCGCATCGTCGGGGCCATCGTGCCCACGCTGTCCAATGCGTGGTTTGCCGAGACCATGGACGGGCTCGGCGAAGTGCTGGAGGATGGTGGCTACCAGTTGCTGCTGGGCCAGACACGCTACCGGCAAGCGCAGGAAGAAAGCCTGATCGATGCCTTTATCGGCCGGCAGGTGGACGCGGTGGTGCTGACCGGCGTGAGCCACGCTGGCACGGTGCGCGCCAAGCTGCGCCGCTGCGGCATGCCGGTGGTGGAAACGTGGGATCTCACCGACGACCCCATCGACATGGTGGCGGGCTTCTCCAACCGGGCGGCGGGCGCCGCCGTGGCCGCGCACCTGCTGGCGCGCGGCCACCGCCATCTCGGCTTTATCGGCGCCGAGGAAGACCGCGCGCTGAAGCGCCTGGCGGGCTACCGCGAGACCATCGCCGCGCAGGGGCTGCCCGATGTGGCGGTCTGCACGGTGACGCCGCCCTCCTCCATCGCGGACGGCGCGCGCGGCCTCGTCGAGCTGGTGCGCCAGAACCCGCGACTGCAGGCCGTGTACTGCAGTAACGACACGCTCGGCGTGGGCGCGCTGCAGGCGTGCCGCGAGCAGGGCTGGGCGGTGCCGGGGCGCATGGCGGTGGTGGGCTTCTCCGACCTGGCCATCGCCGCGGCCAGCGTGCCGGCGCTGAGCAGCGTCAAGGTGCAGTCACATGAAATGGGCAGACGTGCCGGGCAGATGTTGCTGGCACGGCTTGGCGCACCGGATAGCGCACGGGATAGCGCACGCGAGCGCGAAGCCCGCATTGTCGATCTCGGCTTCAGCGTGGTTGCACGCGAGAGCAGTTGAGGCCCGCCATGAAGCACACCAAGCCCACTGATCTGCAACCGCAAACCCGTACCGGCGCCGTGCGCATGGCGGACGTGGCCCGCGCCGCCGGCGTGGCCAGCGTGACAGTGTCACGCGTGATCAACCACCCCGACACGGTCGCGCAAGCCACGCGCGAACTGGTGCAGGCCACCATCCGGCAACTCGGCTACGTGCCGGACCTGACCGCCGGCAGCCTGGCTTCCACCCGATCGAAGATCGTCGGGGCCATCGTGCCCACGCTGTCCAACGCGTGGTTCGCCGACACCATGGACGGCCTGGCCGCCGCGCTGGCGCCGCAGGGCTACCAGTTGATGCTGGCGCAGTCGAGCTATCACCCGCGCGAGGAGGCAGGCCTGGTCGACGCTTTCCTCGGCCGGCGCGTGGACGCCATCGTGCTGACGGGCGTGAGCCATGAGAAGAGCGTGCGCGACAAGCTGCGCCGGCTCGGCCTGCCGGTGGTGGAAACCTGGGATTTGACCGACGACCCGATCGACATGGCAGTGGGCTTCTCCAACGCCGGCGTGGGCGCGGCTGTGGCGCAGTACCTGTGCGAGCGCGGGCACAAGCGCATCGGCTTTATCGGCGCGGACGAGTTGCGCGCGCGCAAGCGGCTCGAAGGCTTGCAGGCGCATCTGGCCGAGCTTGGCATCGCGCCAGCCGAAATGGAATTGCTGCCACCGCCCTCCACCATCGACGCCGGCGCGCAGGCATTGACGCGGTTGCTGGAACGCGCCCCGCGCATCCAGGCCGTCTTCTGCAGCAATGACATCCTCGGCGTGGGCGCGCTGCTGGCATGCCGTCAGCACGGCTGGCAGGTGCCGGGCCGTATCGCCGTGGTGGGCTTCTCCGACCTGGCGATGGCGGCGGCCAGCTATCCCACGCTGACCACGGTGCAGGTGCAGCCGCGCGAGCTCGGCCGCCAGGCCGGCGAGGTATTGCTGCGCCGGCTGCAAGGCGCCGCGCGGCCCAGCCGCCGCGCGCAGCGGGTGATGGACCTGGGCTTTCGCATCGTGCCGCGCGAAAGTGCATAAGGACGAAAGCGCATAAGCGCATAAACGCATCGACGTACAATCTGCGCATTCCAGAAAAACAATCCAAGGAGACAAGCATGGCAGTCATCGGACCGGACGTGAGCTTGCACCCCACCGCCTACGTGCACGAATCGGCCTACCTCTATGGCAAGATCACCGTGCATGAAGGCGCTTCGATCTGGATCAATGTGGCGGCGCGCGCCGAGAGCCGGGAGATCGTGATCGGCGCCTACACGAATATCCAGGACTTCGCGATGCTGCATATCGGCGACCGCACGCCGACCCTCATCGGCAGCCACTGCTCCATCACCCACCACTGCACCATCCACGGCTGCACGATCGGCGACAACTGCCTGATCGGCATCAACGCCACCATCATGGACGGCTGCGTGATCGGCGACAACTGCATCATTGCCGGGCATGCCTTTCTCAAGGAAGGCACCGTGATCCCGCCCAACTCCATCGTGATGGGCAGCCCGGGCAAGGTCACGCGCACGCAGAACAACTATGTGCGCAACCGGCTGAATGCATTCCTGTATTACAAGAATGCGCTGGCCTATGCGCAGCAGAATTACCGGGCGTGGGAAGGCCCGGCGTTTTCGGCGCAGATGATGCGGGAGGTGGAGAGGCTGCAGGCGGAGCTGGAAGCGGCCGACGTTTGAAGACGGTCATGACGCAGGGACACGCCGCGTTCAAGGCCTCCCCACTATGCGCTGAGAACGTAGGTCTTGCCGTATTGCGCAAGCAACGCATCCTCTGTGAGCAGCACCATCGCCTCGCTCATCACTTGCGCGATCAGCATGCGGTCGAATGGATCCTTGTGATTGGCGAAAGTCGGCAAACCCTCAACCAGAAGCGCGTGTTTTGCCTCAACGGGTAGCAACTGGTAGCCTGAGAGGCGGAAGGCAACCGCGGCTTGCGCTGCGGTTATGGCTGCCGGCAACTTGCCGAGCGAACTCTTGATGGCAATCTCCCAAATGCTAGCGGCGCTGACCCAGATCTCATTCGTGGGCGCCTGGATCAACCCGCGGGCTTGGGGCGAAAGCCTTTCGTCGTCGAAGCTGGCCCAGAGCGCGATATGCGTGTCGAGCAGGAGTTTCACCGTTTGGTGCTCCCTGGCTCGCCCACGCCGAACAAGCGGGCGACCTCGTCATCGGCTGCATTGAATTGCTCCAGGCTGAAGGACTGCCAGTTGGCCAGCACGGCTTTGCCAGCCCCGATCCGGCGCGCAACGTCCTTCTCGGGTGGCAGGATGGGAACAAGTTTGGCGGCCGGCTTACCGTTGCGGGCAATCACTACCTCCTTCTCTTCGCCACTCTCGATCGCTTCCACCAGCCTGGAGAGGCCCGATTTGGCGTCGTGCATGTTCACAATCAGCATGGCAGGCTCCGCTTTATCTAGCTAATCAATTAGCTAAGCCTAGCATCCGCGGCTCGGGACCACAAGCCCACTGCTGTCGCGGTTCACCAGCCGAGCAGATCTTTGTCTCCCGCCTCCACGCCCAGGGGTGCATGACCATGCACATCCGCTCCTCAAAAGATATCCGGCTCCCGCGTCGGCTCCGTCCCCCGCAACAACGCAAAGTCACACCCTTCATCCGCCTGCGTGACCTGCTGCGCGAAGATCGCGCCATAGCCTCGCTGGTAGCGCGGCGGCGGTGGCGTCCACGCGGCGCGGCGGCACTCCAGCTCGGCATCGTCCACCAGCAACGCCAGCTTGCGCGCCGGGATATCCAGCTCGATCAGGTCGCCGGTGCGCACCAGCGCCAGCGGCCCGCCAACAAACGATTCCGGCGCCACGTGCAGCACGCACGCGCCGAAGCTCGTGCCGCTCATGCGCGCGTCGCTGATGCGTACCATGTCGCGCACGCCTTGCTGCAGCAGCTTCTTCGGGATCGGCAGCTGGCCCCATTCCGGCATGCCCGGCCCGCCCAGCGGCCCGGCATTGCGCAGCACCAGCACGCTGTTGGCGTCGATGTCGAGATCGGGTGCGTCGATGCCGGCGTTCAGCGCTGCGTAGCTGTCGAACACCACCGCGCGGCCGGTGTGGCGGTGCAGGTGCGGCTCGGCGGCGGCGGGCTTGATGACGGCGCCGTTGGGCGCGAGGTTGCCGCGCAGCACGGCGAGGCTGCCGCCGCCCACCAGCGCGCGTTCCACCGGCAGGATCACGTCGTCGTCATGCACCGGGGCGCCGGCGATGTTGTCGCCTAGCGTGCGGCCGTTGACGGTGAGTGCGCCCACACGCAGCAAGTGCCGCAAGCGCTCAAGCAGCCCGCGCAAACCCCCTGCGTAGAAGAAATCCTCCATCAGGTACTTGCCGGCCGGGCGCAGGTTGGCGATCAGCGGCGTGCTGGCGGCGAGCGCGTCAAAGCGCTGCAAATCCAGCGCCACGCCGGCGCGCCGCGCCATCGCCACCAGGTGCACCAGCGCGTTGGTGGAGCCGCCCAGCGCCAGCACGCACACCACGGCATTGTCGAAGGCCGCGGCGCTCAGCACCTTGGCGGGCGTGAGGTCTTCCCACACCATCTCGACGATGCGCCGCCCGGTCTGCACGGCCATCTGCGCATGGCGCGAGTCCGGCGCGGGAATGGATGCCGCGCCCGGCAGGGTCAGGCCCAGGGCTTCGGCGGCGCTGGTCATGGCAGAGGCGGTGCCCATGGTCATGCAGTGCCCTGGCGAGCGGGCGATGCCGCCCAGCACCTCTTCCCAGTCATCGTGCGTGATGGTGCCCGCGCGCAACTCGGCCCAGTTCTTGAACATGTCGGAGCCCGAGCCCAGCGTCTTGCCGCCGGCATTGCCGCGCAGCATGGGCCCGGCCGGCATGAAGATGGCCGGCAGGTTCATCGAGGTGGCGCCCATGATCAGCCCGGGCGTGGTCTTGTCGCAGCCGCCCATCAGCACCACGCCATCCACCGGATAGGAGCGCAGCAGCTCCTCGGCTTCCATCGCCAGCAGGTTGCGGTACAGCAGCGCGCTGGGTTTCTGGAATGGCTCGGCTAGCGACATGGCGGGCATCTCCAGCGCAAACCCGCCGGCCTGCCAGACGCCGCGCTTGACCTCCTGCGCGCGTTCCTTGAAATGCGTGTGGCAAGGGTTGATCTCGCTCCACGTATTCAGGATGGCAATGACCGGCTTGCCGCGATATTCCTCCGCGCCAAAGCCGATCTGCGCCATGCGCGAGCGGTGGTTGAAGGTGCGCATCGACTCCTTGCCGAACCAGCGGTGCGAGCGCAGTGTCTCGGGCGTCTTGCGAATGGGCTGCTGTGCCTCTGTCATGGGGGGGCCGCCGCGGTGCTTAGCCGCGCGCCGGCGTGGACCACACGCCGGCCGCCTGCAACAGTCCGCGCGTATAGCCCAGCGCGAAGGACATGAAGCGCTCGCGGTTTTCGTCAAGGTCCGACACGGGCACGTGGTCCGGGCACAGCGGGCCCTGGTAGCCGCCACGCTGGTAGGCCTTGATGGCCTGGAACATGTCGACGTCGCCTTCGTCCGGGAACACTTCCTGGAAATCGAGATAGCCGCCGCGGATATTGCGGAAGTGAACCATGAAGATGCGGCCGGTGGCGGCGAACTCCTCGATCACCGGGATCATCGCGCGGCCCGGCTCCTTGAACATCTCCGCAACGGTGCCCTGGCAGAAGTTCAGCCCGTGGTTGGCGCTTGGGCTGAGCGCGAGGAACTTGCGGATGCCGTCGGCAGAACCAATCACGTGCTCGATGCCGTTGAGGCCGCCCACCGGGTAGGCAGGGTCATGCGGATGGCAGGCCAGGCGCACACCGGCGCGGTCGGCGACGGGCACCAGTCCTTCGACCAGGAATTCGATGGCGTCCCAGCCGGCATTCTCGGTCACCGGTGGCACGTCGCGCGCCATTTTCTGGCCACACAGCATGGCGGTCTCGGCGTCGCCTTCGTCCTGGTTGGTGGGGTAGCCCACGCCCCAGTAGGAATGCTTGCGGTCGTCGTCCGCCGAGTACTCGACATAGACGAAGCCGGAGTTCTGCGCGCCGCCGCGCCCCCGCTTCAGGCCGGTGCGGGTGATGCCAACCATCTGCACGTTGTACTTGAGGCAGGTGATGCCGGCGTCGGCAGCCTTCTGGATGTTCTGCGCCAGCACGTCGCGCTGCTTGCGCGCGCCGTCGAGATCCACCAGCGAATCCAGCAGGATGGAGCCCACGTCGAGCGCGAACACGTCGAGCTTCAGGCCAAAGCCCTCCACCCACTTGCGATAGGCAGTCAGCTTGCCGGCATCCCAGGCGCTGACGCCGCCCGTGGCCGACACCAGCTCGGTGCCGCGGTTGTCCAGCACCACGCTTTCGACCCCGAGCTGGGTGGACAGGCGCAGGCGGCGCTCGTCGGGGTTGAGTAGCTGTTCGCTGATGTACATGCTGCGTCTCCTGGATACGAATTGGGGCGCGGGCGTCTTGGCCGCCACGTCGCTCCACGCTGGAGCCGGGGCATGTCCACCCGCGATGAACACGTGTCCATTCTTCTGTAAGCGGCTGCCTGCCGCAAGCGCGGAACGCGGCCGGCGCGCGCCAAACCGGCTCGGTGTCCCAGGATGTGGAAAAAGCCGGCCATCGGCACCCGGCTTGCATGGATTGGAATCAATCGGCCCGCCCGGCGGGCCGAAGCTGCACATCTCCACGGCATTTCCCAAAGGCTGGGACGCCGCCCACTCCCGGCGCCGGGCACCGCTATCTTGTTTCAAAGTCCTTCTCTAGCATGCAGCCATACACCCCGGCAGCACCCTGCCTCGGGGACGCGCCACCACACAAGGCCAGGCGCCTTCGTGCCATCAAACAAGACTGGAGACCGCCATGTCAGCCGTCATGACATCCGCCACCTCGGACGCGGCGGGTTCCGCATCCGCGGCCACATCCACCACCGCCGCACAGCCCTCGGCAGCCGCCATCGCCACCGGGCGTTACCGTTACCTGATGCTGGCCCTGATCACCATCGTGCTGGCGCTGAGCACCGGCGACCGCGCCACGTTGTCGGTGGCGGGCCCGCATATGGGCAAGGATCTCGGGCTCGATGCGGTGCAGATGGGCTGGCTGTTTTCTTCCTTCGCCTGGGCCTATGTGCTGAGCCAGGTGCCGGCCGGATGGCTGGTGGACAAGATCAGCGCCAAGCAGGCCATCGGCCTGGGGCTGGTGCTGTGGTCGCTCACCACCTTGCTGATGAGCACGGTGCACTGGTTTGCCTTTGCCTTCATTGCGCTGCTGGTGCTGCGCTTCCTGCTGGGCGCGATGGAGTCGCCGGTGGGTCCGTCATCGGGACGGGTGATCGCGGCTTGGTTTCCCTCCACCGAACGCGGCGTGGCCGGCGCGATCTTCAATAGCGCGCAGTACCTGTCGCTGGTGGTGTTCACGCCGCTGATGGGCTGGCTCGACCATCGCTTCGGCTGGCAGCACATCTTCTCGGTGATGGGCGCGCTCGGGCTGCTGCTGGCGTGGGCGTGGTATCGCCTCTATCACGCGCCGGCCGCGCATCCGCGCGTGACGCAGGCGGAGATCGACTACATCGAGCAAGGCGGCGCGCTGGTGCACCTCGGCGGCAAGAGCGCCAAGGGCAGCAAGGGCCCGACGCTGGCGCAGCTCGGCCAGCTGTTCCAGAGCCGCATGCTGGTGGGCATCTTTATCGCGCAGTACTGCATCAGCGCTATCACCTGGTTCTTTGTCTCGTGGTTCCCGAGCTACCTGGTGAACGGGCGCGGCTTCTCCATCCTGCAAGCGGGCTTCGTGGCCGCGGTGCCGGCCATCTTCGGCTTTGTCGGCGGCGTGTCCACCGGCTTCGTCTCGGACGCCCTGCTGCGCCGCACCGGCTCGCTGACGATGGCGCGCAAGCTGCCGATCACCATCGGGCTGCTGCTCAGCGCGACCATGATTGCCTGCAACTACGTCGACACCGACTGGATCGTGATCGCGTTGATGAGCATCGCCTTCTTCGGCAAAGGCTTCGGCTCGCTGGGCTGGACCGTGGTGGCCGACACCGCGCCGGCCGCCATCGTGGGCAGCACCGGCGGCGTGTTCAATGCGGTGGGCAATATTGCCGGCATCGTTACGCCGATCGTGATCGGCTACATCGTGGCCGATACGCATTCCTTCAATGGCGCCCTGGTGTACGTCGGCGCGCATGGCCTGCTGGCCATCCTGAGCTACTGGCTAATCGTGGGCAAGATCGAGCGGGTAGTGCTGCCGGCCGAAGGCTGAGCGAGCGCCAGGTCAGCTAGACCAGCCCGAGATCCACCACCCGGGCATCGGGAAACACATGCGCCAGGCGCGCGTCGTCCAGCCCGTACAGGCGCTTGAACATCCCGCCCAGCATCGCGCGGTATTCATTGAGCACCGGCCAGTCGCGATTCTGGTTCAGCGTGCGCTGCTCCACCGCCACTTGCTCGCCGGCGATGCGCCCGCCGCGCACGGCGCCGCCGGCCACCCAGTACACCGTGCCATGACCGTGGTCGGTGCCACGCGTGCCGTTCTCGCGGAAGGTGCGGCCGAACTCGGAGACCACCACCACCGTGGTCTTGCTCCACACCGGCCCGATCTCATCGGCAAAGCCGGAGATGCCGCGCCCGAGGTTATCCAGCAGGTTGGCCAGCTGCCCCTGGGCGCCGCCCTGGTTCACGTGCGTATCCCAGCCGCCGACATCGATAAAGCCGAGATTGAAGCGCTCGCGCATCAGCCCTGCCATGCGGCGCGCTTCCACCTCGAAGCCCTTGGCGCTGAGCGCGCGGCGGTTGGCCGCCTGCATTTCCTGCATGCGCCCCGCCATGTCCGGCTCGGCCTGCGCGGGCAGGCTCGCGGCCATCATGCTGTTGCGGCGTTGCATGGCTTCGGCCTCCTGCGCCACCGTCTGGCGCAGCTCGAAGCCCTCGTTGATCAGCGACTCGAAGCGCGTGCCGCGATACATCTGCGCGAGAACGCGCGTCTGGCGCTCGTCGAAGGGGGTGCGCCCGGTGCCCTTGAGCGAGACGTTGGGCACGGTGAGCGCGCCGCTCAGCACCATCGGCAGGCCGTCGGTAAAGGCAACCGGCGCGGCGCGTGCGCCCATGGACTCGGCCAGCCGGTTGAGAAAGCCGGTGCCGCGCAGCGAAGCATCGATGCGCCCGCTGCCCTTGCCGTTGCCGGCGAGCGGCAGGCCAGCCTCGACCCCGTCCTGGGTCTCGAAGTGGCTGCGCGACAGATCATCCGTGCCGGCAAACGGCACGAACGCAAGCTGCTGCTTCTGCCACAGCGGCAGCAGGCTGTCCTTGAGCGCGGGATGCAACGCCCAGGCATCGATGCCCCTGCCCGCGCCGCCATCGAAGGCCGCCGCGAGTGACAGCGCGGCGCGTGGATCGGCCAGGGCGCCCTGCGCTACCGGCCTGGCAATGGCGATGTTCGGGCGCGACGCGTAGTAGAAATCGCTGCCCGCGGGCACCAGCACATTGGTGGCATCGTAGCCACCGCGCAGGAACACCAGCAGGAAACGCGCATCGGCCTGTTGCGGCAGCGCGTACACGCGCGAGACGATGCCGGGCGCCAGCGCCGCCAGCCCGGCAAGCCCTGCGCCTTTTAGCCAGTCACGTCGTTGCATGAGGTACTCCTTGTTCAGGGCGGACCGCTCAGTCCTGCATCCATTCCGGTGACGAAAGCAGGATGGTGTTCCACTCCGCCTGCGACGTCGCCTGCGTCATCGCGGTGCGCGTAGCGGGGCCCAGCGTGGACTCGATGCTGTCGAAGAACACACGGTTGCTCAGCAGCGGAAAGCCGGTGCGCTCTGCCGGCTTGCCATCGTCCTTGGAGAACAGCCCGGCCTGCCCCGAGCCAATGGCGCGCGCGATCTCGAAGCGCTTGACCATCTGCCCGGAACTGGCCCATGCGCTCTCCGCGGCCGGGAAGCCGTCCGGCGTGATGCGGCCATAGAGCGGCTCGCCAAGCTGGTTAAGCCAGCCGATGGCCGGGCGCAGGTTGGCCACCGTGCGGCCGTCATACGCCAGCCGCAGCGACGAGGCCACGAACTGCATCGGGTCCTTGAACTTGCGCGTGCCGGAGGCCAGCGTGGTGTTGAGCTCAGGCGACAGGAAGAGCGTGCGCAGCACCGCCGCGATATCGCCGTCGGTCTGCGTGAAGGTGCCGGCCATGCGGTTGACAAGCGACGGCGGCGGCGTGTCGCCCACGAAGTGCGCGGCGAGCTTGTAGGAGATGAACCGCGCGGTGGCCGGATCGCGGCTGAGAATCTCCACGGCCTGCTCCACCTCGTGGAAACCGGTCGGCTCGATGCGATGGCCAAGCAAGGTCTTGGGCCCGAAGTCGTGCCGGTTCGGGTTGAACTCGAACAGCCCGCCTGCGCGGTAGAGCGCCTGCTTTTGTGGCGGTAGCTTGGGCGGCTCCGCGCTGGCGTTGATGCCAAGGCCGGTCAGCACGCGGGCCAGTTCCTGCACATCCTGCTGCGTATAGCGCGAGCCGCTCGGGCCGCCGGCCACGCCCAGCGTGTGCAGTTCCATCAGCTCGCGTGCATAGTTCTCGTTGATGCGGTTGACCGCGCTCTGCGCGTTGTCCAGGTACTCCAGCATGGCCGGCGACGTCACGGTCGCCATCAGCAGGTCGCGGAACTTGCCCAGCGCATGCGGGCGCACCGCCTTGTCTTCATAGTCGGCCAGCACCCAGCGCACCGAGCCCTTGCCGGAGTACACGCTGAAGTGGTTCATCCAGAACCACGTCATCTGCTCGCGCAACTGCGCGGGCGAGTAAAGCGCACGCAGCAGATGGCGGCGGCTGGTGTCGAGCACCACGTCGTTGCCGCTGCGGTTGAGCGCGTCGCGCGCCTTCTGTTTTTCGTCTTCGTCGGTGAGGGTGTTGATGCGCTGCTGCTCGGCGCGCACGCTGCGCAGCCTTTGCTCGCCGCTTTGCTGCGCAATGCTCAGCGCGCCGATGGTGGCGGCGAGCTCGCCCGTATCGGTGCCGGGTGCCTTGAGCTGTTCATCCAGATAGCGCTCGCGTCCCAGCTTGCGCAACCGTTCGATGCTGGCCTGGTTGGCGCCGAAGGTGACGGTGTTGAGCCAGTGCAGGTCGGCCGGCTTCAAGGCCGCGCCGGATGCGCCGCCCTCCGGCGCGCCGCCTTGCGCGCAAGCACCCAGCAGGCCGGCGGCCGCGCTCAGGAGGCACACCGTTATCAGGCGTGACTTCAGACGTGACTTCAGGCGTGAAATGCGCAAGGACATGGTTGGCCTGCCTCGAACCCCGTGGGGTGACACCGCTCTTACGCTGGCGGACGGGTTTTGGTTGACGTGGATTCACCCGATATCCAGCCTGAACCAGTAAGCAAAATGAAAGTTCCCGCCGCTTTACCGGCGCAAGGTCGCGCCCCAGAACACCAGCGCGGCAGCACTGATCGCCGCGCCCAGCATGCAAACGCCGGGCCATCCTGCGCGCGCATAGACATGCGTCGAGGCGATCGATCCCGCACCGCTGCCAAGCGCATAGAACAACATGTAGCAGCCCACCAGCCGGCCATGCGCTTCCGGCCGCACGCGAAACACCATGCTCTGGTTGGTGACATGGATGGCCTGCCCGGCGAGGTCCAGCACGATGATGCCCGCCACCAGCAGCCACAGCGACTCCCGCGCGAAGGCCAGCGGCACCCAGCACGCCACCAGCAGCACCAGCGCGATGCCGGTAGTCCACTGCCCCAGCCCGCGATCCGCAAGGCGGCCGGCACGCGCGGCCGCCAGCGCGCCCACGGCGCCAACCAGCCCAAAGGCGCCGATGGCGGTATGCGACATCGAATACGGCGGCGCGCTCAGCGGCAGCACCAGCGCGGTCCAGAACACGCTGAACGCGGCGAACATCAGCATGGCGAGCACGCCGCGGACCTGCAGCGTACGCTCCTGCGCCAGCAGCGTGAACATCGAAGCAAGCAAGCTGAAGTAGCGCATCTTCACCGGCGCGCTGGCCTGCCGCGGCAAACGGCGTGCCAGCAGCGCGATCATCAGCAGCGCCAGCACGCCCGAGACCACGTACACCGCGCGCCAGCCGGCGAGATCTGCCAGCGCGCCCGCCATGGCCCGCGCCATCAGCAAGCCGATCACCACGCCACCCTGCGCGGCGCCCACCACGCGCCCGCGTTCGGACGGCGCGGCGAGCGTGGCGGCGAAAGCGATCAGCCCTTGGGTCATCGCCGTGCCCAGCAGGCCCACGGCGAGCATGCCTGCCAGCAATGCCGTGCGCGTGGAAGCCACGGCCACCAGCGCCAGCGCCACGGCGAGCAACAGCAGTTGCAACAGGATCAGGCGGCGCCGATCTACCAGGTCGCCCACCGGCACCAGCAGCAGCAACGCCAGCGCGCAGCCCGCCTGCGTGGCCGTGACGACGATGCCGACCGAACCGTAGCCGAAGCCGAACTCACGCGCCATCGCATCGAGCAAGGGCTGCGCGTAGTAGACGTTGGCCACGCTGAGCCCGCACGCCAATGCGAACAGCCAGACCAGCGGGGCCGGCATGGCAGACGGCGCGTCCACGGTTTCCGCTAACGATGCGGTGGCTACGGTGGCTGGGTTCAAGGTCATCACGGCTCCATCTGGTTTTATAAAGAAACCGAACGGAGTCTAACCACATCGGTTTCTTAAAGCAACCAGATGCAGCCATCCGCACACCAAGATGGCACCATCAAGTGTCACATAAGGCGCCTCTGCAAAGCTGCCGCGTATATCGTATAGTCACGATATTAATTTTGTGAGAAGCGGATATATGTTTCGCCAAAACGCGAAACAGCCCGCGTCTCGGATACCGGACAAACCCACCCAATGGACATCGACGCCATCCACAAGGCCCTGGCCAATCCCGTGCGGCGCAACATCCTCGCCTGGCTGAAAGCCCCGCAGGAGAATTTCGCCATGCAGGACTACCCGCTCGAGCTGGGCGTCTGCGCGGGCCTGATCGACGCGCGCACCGGACTGTCGCAATCCACCGTGTCGGCGCATCTCGCCACGTTGCAACGCGCCGGGCTGGTGACTTCCAAGCGGGTTGGCCAATGGATTTTCTTCAAGCGCGACGAGCAGACCATCCAGGCCTTCCTCGATCACATGCACAGCGATCTTTGATACAGCGGCGCGCGAGCGCCTACTTATGCACCCACGGTGCGCCACCCTCCTCGACACCCAGACAAACTGACATGACCTCTCTATTCGACCCCATCCGCATCGGCGACCTCGACCTCCCCAACCGCGTCATCATGGCGCCCCTGACGCGCTCGCGCGCAGTGGGCGGCGGCCGCGTGCCCAACGCCCTGATGGCCGAGTACTACGTGCAACGCGCCTCCGCAGGCCTCATCCTCAGCGAAGCCACCTCCGTCACCCCGCAAGGCGTGGGCTATGCCGACACCCCGGGCATCTGGTCCGACGAGCAAGTGGCCGGCTGGAAGGTCGTCACCGATGCCGTGCACGCCGCCGGCGGCCGCATCTTCCTGCAACTGTGGCACGTGGGCCGTGTTTCCGATCCGGTCTTCCTCGACGGCGAGCTGCCAGTGGCGCCCAGCGCCATCGCCGCCGCGGGCCATGTCAGCCTGGTGCGCCCCAAGCGCGCGTTTGTCACCCCGCGCGCGTTGGAAACCGATGAGATCCCCGGCATCGTCGCCGCCTACCGCCACGGCGCCGAGAACGCCAAGGCCGCCGGCTTCGACGGCGTGGAAGTGCACGGCGCCAACGGCTACCTGCTCGACCAGTTCCTGCAGGACAGCACCAACAAGCGCACCGACGCCTACGGCGGCTCGCTGGAAAACCGCGCGCGCCTGCTGCTGGAAGTGACCGACGCCTGCATCGACGTGTGGGGCGCAGCGCGCGTGGGCGTGCACCTGGCACCGCGCGCCGATGCGCACGACATGGGCGACTCGGACCTGCCGGCCACCTTCGGCTACGTGGCGCGCGAACTCGGCAAGCGCGGCATTGCCTTCATCTGCTCGCGCGAAGCGCTGGGCGAGCCCCGCCTCGGCCCTGCGCTGAAGAAGGCGTTTGGTGGCACCTATATCGCCAACGAGAAGATGACCAAGGAAACGGCCGAGCACGTGCTGCAAGCCGGTGAAGCCGATGCGGTGGCCTTTGGCCAGCTGTTCATCGCCAACCCCGACCTGCCGCGCCGCCTGCAGATCGACGCGCCGCTGAACGCGCCGCAGCCCGAGACTTACTACCATTCGGGCGCCGAAGGCTATATCGACTACCCGGCGCTCGCCTGAGCACGGTTGCCGGCCCGCGCTGGCTTGCGTGAGCACACGCGGCCAGCGAACTGGTTGAGCAGGATGCGCGAACGGGCTCACTGACTTGCGAGTTGTGTCTTCCCGTGCGTGCGCTATAGCGCGGTGAGCTCAACGCAAGGTCAAGCCGCCGGCGGCCCGAACTCCGCCACCACGTGGTCGATAAAGCTGCGCAGCTTCGGTGTCACGCGGCTGGCCGCGAACACCACATGCATCGGCCGGGACGGCGCCTCGTACTCGGCCAGGATGCGCACCAGCTGACCGGACGCCAGCGCACCCTTCACCGCCACCTCCGGCCCGAGGATGATGCCGAAACCATCCAGCGCGGCAGCGATCAGCGCCTTGATGTCGTTGGCCTGGAAGCGGCTGCGCACCGGCACGGTCAATGGCTTGCCGTCCTTGCCGGCAAAGTGCCACTCGCTTGCCGGCGGCTGCGATGAATAGGCAAAGCCCAGGCATTCGTGCCCCGAGAGTGCTTGCGGCGTCTGTGGCGCGCCGTGCTCCGCCAGATACGCGGGAGAGGCGCAGGGCAGCAAGCGGTAAGGCATCAGCGGGCGCGCAATCAGCGAAGAATCCGGCAACGATCCCAGGCGGATCGCTGCCTCAAACCCTTCGTCGATCAGGTCGACAAAGCGGTCGGTCAGCGTGAGATCGACCTGCACATCGGGATGCGTGCGCAGGTATCGGGTCACCACCGGCACCAGGCTGAACGCGCCGAAGGTCACCGGCGCGGTGATGCGCAGCTTGCCGCGCGGCGAGGCGGATAGCTCCTGCGCCACCGACTCCGCCGCCTCGGCATCGGCCAGCAGGGTTTTGCAACGCTCGTAGAAGATCTTCCCGATTTCGGTCAGGCTTTGCCGCCGGGTGGTGCGGTTGAGCAGACTGGCGCCCACCCGCTCTTCCAGGTAGTTCACATGCTTGCCGGCCATCTGCGAGGAAATGCCGAAAGCCAGCGCCGCCGCCGCGAACGAGCCAGTGTCCGCCGTCTTCACAAAGACGGCCATGCTCGTCAACCGATCCATCATTCGCAACTCCCAGTTTCCACAGCCGGGCGAATCCGCCCATTTATCTCGTTTGAGTTTCCAATCATAGTCTTTCCAACCGCAGTCAATCGCTCGGCGGCACGCTTGAAAGACTCAGATGGAGATAAGGCAATGAAAATCGGCATCCTCGGGGCGGGCTATATCGGCCGCGCGCTCGCCATCCTCGGCACGCAACATGGCCACCAGGTCATGATCAGTAACTCCCGCGGCCCACAAACGCTGTTGAGCACGGTGGCGGCGATCCGCTGCGCCGCCGGCACCGCCGAGCAGGCAGCCGCGTTCGGCAATGTGATTGTCGTCGCCGTGCCGCTTGCCAGCTACCGGTCGATCCCGGCGCAAGCGCTCAAGGGCAAGATCGTGATCGACACCGGCAACTACTACCCGCAGCGCGACGGCCAGATCGCGGCGCTGGACAACGGCGCGACGACCACCAGCGAACTGCTGGCGGATTTCCTGCCAGGCGCGAAAGTGGTGAAGGCATTCAACGCCATCCTGGCGAAGGACATCGACACCACCGGCCAGCCGGCCGGCACCATCGGCCGCCGGGCATTGCCCATCGCCGGGGACGACACCGAAGCCAAGCAGGTGGTCGCCGGCCTCGTCGACCAGTTCGGTTTTGATACGGTCGACGCGGGCAAGCTGTCGGAAGGTTGGCGCTTCGAGCGCGCCATGCCGGCATATTGCATTGCGCTGGATAGCGCCGGGCTGAAACAGAAGCTCCAAGACGCGGAACTGGATGTCAGGCAGGCGGAAGGGGCCTGGCGCCATTGAGCTTTCAGCGCTCCGGTAGCTCCGGCGGAAGAAGCCCAGCGAACTCGATGCCCGGTATGCCGACGATGTTCGGGACCGTGATCACGGTGAGTTCTACGTCGCCCTTGGCGACGGCGTTCAGGACCGCGCGGTGGCGAACAGCGCGGCGCACCGCATTTTTTCTATACTGAATCCATCGAATGCGCCTTGGCGGAGTGGCCATCGCCTTCATGGCGGGCCGGGGGCCGCGAGTGGAAGCTGAAGAACAAGAAGTACGCGATGATCGACAATCTGTTCCCCCGCGCGTGCATGGCTTCACGCCATCACGCGGCGGGGATCGCAAGGCCGCTGGCAATGGTCGCCCTGACCTTGGCCATCCAGGGCTGCGGAGGTGGAGGGGACGGCGGCGGTGACGTCATCCCGGCTTTTGTCTCGCCCGCCAACGTGGTCATCAGCGATGTCAACCAGGATGGCGAGCTCGATCTTGTGGTGTCAGCCGCCACCGTTCACTCTGCGCCCCCACACCCGGGATTTGTCGTCGTTCTGACGCAGAAGCCACTGTCGCCTGGTACTTTCACAGCTAGCGTGCGCTTCGGTGCGGAATTCGATCCCTCAGGACTGGCGCTCGGGGCCCTCTCCGGCAATGGCGGGAAAGACATCGTCCTGGGAAGTCAGAACACCAAGGCCGGCACGCTGCTTCCCAATAACTTCGTCATTCTCAGGCATGACCCGAGCCGCCTCGGCTCGTTCCTCAGCCCGCAGCTAGTGCCAATCGGAACGCACGTCATCAACGACGTGGCCGTCGGCGATGTCAACGGTGACGGCAGACCCGATATCGTCGTGACGGCGAGCCCGGCATCTGCCGGTCCGACGGTCCTTGTTTTCACGCAGAGTGCGATGCAGCCTGGCACGTTCGTGTTGTCCCAGTCGATCATGACTGCCACAGGTTCCGGGGCAGTTGCCCTCGCCGACCTGAACGGCGATGGCCGTCTGGACATCGCGGTAACGGCTTCCGTGGACAACGGTCCTGGTAAGGTGCTGGTCTTTATGCAGGATGCCGTCACCCCTGGAACCTTCCTGCCGGCGACGGAGTACGTGGTTGGACTCCAACCGACGGCCATCGCGATTGGTGACCTGAACGGCGACGGCAAGCCGGATCTGGCCGTGGCAAACCAAGGCGCCGGCAACGGGTCGAGCCCCAGTATGTCCGTCCTGCTTCAGGACACCGCATCGCCCGGGCGATTCTTGAACGCGGTCAGCTACCCGTCCGCCCGTGCGCCGATGGCCATTGCCATTAGCGACATCGACGGCGACGGCAAGCTGGATATCGTCACGGCGAATGCGAGTGGTGCCCCGCCGTTCAATGGGAGCGTGCAAATCTACTTCCAGGGCCAAATACGCGGGGCCTTCGGCAATCCAGTCAGGATCGGGAATTTCCAAGGCGCCCACACGATGGCCGTGGGCGACCTCAATGGCGACAAGGCACCGGATATCGTCGTGGACGACGGCGAGGGCATCGCCATCCTGTTCCAGAACGCGCAACAGCGTGGCCAGTTCCTGCCCGCCGTGCACCTTGCTCTCTGACGAGTGCGGTGAGAGAGGCGGCCAACGACGGCTGCTGCAACGGGATCGCAGAGCCGATTTCGATTGCACGCCCCTTGTCCAGCAATACTCGCGGTGTTTGCGTTTCGTAGCGTTATCCAGCCGGTCATCGCAAAGCGGCAGTGCGAAATGGGCGTCACTTGTGCCGCCGGCCGCCTCCAAGCGAATCAACGATGATCATCGTGCGATCCAGTACGCCCTGGTCGTCAAAGTAGACACTGAAGTGGGCCGGCTGATAGCCACTCGCATAGAGCCGGTACGACCATGCCTCGCGCTTCATGAGCGGGTAGTACTGGACAGGCTCGCGCGGCAGGCCGAAGCGCTCGGCCACGTCGCGCTTGGTCCAGACCCCCGGCTTTGCCTCGTAGATCTCTTTCTCCGTCAACATCTGGCGGAAGTTGACGAGCTCTCCGTTCGCGCCAAAATCTGCGGCGTAGACCTCATATCCCAAGGGCTGGTGCGAATAGATCCACCGGCTGGTGCCGCCGGCGAGCTCATAGGTCTCCGTGGGCGCGCCAAAGGTCTCGCGCACGGAGCTTGCCGGGCTGCCTATCATTTTCTGCGCAGTCTGGACGGGTTGCAGGGACGCACAGGCTGACAGCGCAACCGCGGTGCCGGCCAGCCACTTGGCGAAACGATATTGCATGACCATTCTCCACTGCCGAAAGGTGCAGTTTCTTTCGGCTGGTCTTCGATCCAAGCATAGTCCACCCGCTACATTCCGGGCCCTGACCCTACGCCGCCAGCCCCGCCGGCGCCACCACCGATGCCGCCGGTACCTGGCGCCGGCTGGAATCCGGGCGCGCTTCCTGACGATGCGCCGCCCGTCATGCCCGCCCCCGATCCGGCCGTGGTGCCGGGCTCGTCCCCGCCTCCGCCACAAGCCGCAAGAAGGCATGCGGCAAGCAACGCCGCAAGGGTTCTAGCCGACATGATGTTCTCCTGTGTCGCATCAGTGAACGCACCCCCTGGTATTGCCAAGCGCTTCAAGGCCCAAGCACGAACTCCACCTGGATGTTCATGTGCACGGCGTCGCCAATAGTGGGGAACCATGCTGCCAGGCCGAACTCCCGGCGGCTGACTTCTCCGGCCGCGGAGAAGGCAAGCGTGCCGTCGCGCCGCGGCTCTCCGATGGCGCCGCCTGGTGTTACGAGAAGGCGGACCGGACGCGTGATGCCATGGATCGTGAGGTCGCCGAGAAGCCACCCGCTGCCCTCTGCGGTCCGGACAAAGCGAGTACTCACAAAGCGGATCTCCGGATAGCGGGCCACATCGAGCATGCCGCCGCCCCGGATGATCGGAGACAGGAAGCGCGGGCGCGCCTCAACGCTTGCGGCATCGATCGTCACGATGACGCGGCCCGAGTCAAGACCGGCCCGCGTCCCTTCGAGCTGCGCATTCATGCGGTGAAAGCGCATCTTGATCTGTGAGTGCGAGAAGGCGTCGACGTCGAACGTGACGCTCGAGCGTTGCGGCGCTAGCATGTACCGATCGGGGGGCCGCCCGTCGGCCTCGGTTGGCTGGGTCTGGCCGACGGCGCCCGCCAGCGATGCGAATGTGGCGAGCACAAGTTCGGCGATTGCGTGCCCGCGGGTGGCCCGAAACCAGAGTGGCGAATCGCGCACGATGCCTCCACGGCAGAAGAACTGTGGTCCGGTTGAGTAAACGCTTCGCGGCCAGGATTTATTCCATTGCGCGCCGCCGCGAATGCCGAAGGGTCGGTTGCCAGTCTATCCACCCCTCCTTCAGCCGGCTGAGGTGGTGAATCACTGTGCGCACACGAGCTGAAGGCCGCGGTATAGTGCGGGCTCCAGAACTCAGCGCTGCGCCTGATGGACAGGATTCGCATCATCAACCCCGATGCCTATTTGGAAACGCCGGCAGGACGGGTATGGACGCCGGAACGCAGCAAGTTTGCGTGGTCGAGCAGCTTTGCTGCACTCGAACAGGCGCTGATTGAAATGCGTGACCTTCAGCCGCGAGTGCTCATCGTCTGCGGACTGCAGGGCGCAGGCAAATCTCATTGGATCGCACGTCACGCGAGCGACTACGCGCCTTGCATTTGCTTCGATGCGGCGTTGCCGGGCGCGCGGCATCGGAGCCCGATCATCGAGATCGCCCATCGACGGAGTGCCCAAGCACTGGCGATATGGATTGACACTCCGCTAGCCGTCGCGAAGATGCGCAACGCCGACAGGCCAGCGGACAAACGCGTACCGGACGAAAGCATCGAGAGTGTAGGAAACTTGTTCGAGCCGCCTTGCATTGAAGAGGGATTTTCCAAAGTGCTCAGAATCGCGGGATCCTGAGTCCCGATGTCGGTGAAGAACTCCAAGCAAAGCCGGGCCAGCCATGGGGCCCGGCTTTCTTCTTCACACTACGCGCTCAATCCGCCTGCGCCCCCGAGCGCTTCACCACCGCGCCCCACTTGCGAATCTCGCTGTCGACGAATTTGCCGGTGTCCTCCGGGCTCAGCGGCATCGGCTCCGAGCCGCGGTCGGTGATGAATTTCGACAGTTCGGGCGACTGCAGCGCCTTCACCGTTTCCGCGTTGAGCTGGCTCACGAGCGCGGGTGGCAGGCCTTTGGGCGCCATCAGGATGGCCCAGCCCAGGGCCTCGAAGCCGGGAACGCCTTCCTCGCGCACCGTGGGCACGGACGGCAGCTGCGGCGTGCGCTTGGCCACCGTGACCGCCAGCGGCACGGCCTTCTTCGATTGGATCAGGGGCAGCGCCGCCGTCACCGAATCCACCATCAGCGGGATCTGGTTGCCGAGGAAGTCGGACTGCGCCGGGCCGCTGCCCTTGTAGGGGATGTGCACCATGAAGATGCCAGCCTGGGCCTTGAGCATTTCGGCGGACAGATGCTGGGTACCGCCGACGCCGGCGCTGGCGTAGCTGTACTTGCCGGGCGCGGCCTTGGCCTTGGCGATCAGGTCGCGCAGCGAGGCGATGCCGGAAGCCGGCGTGGCGAGGAACACCAGCGGCACGGAGAACACGCCGGAGATCGGCTGGAAATCCTGGCGCGGGTTGTAGTTGAGCTTCTTGTACAGCGTCTGGTTGATCGCCATCGCGCTGCCGGCCATCACCAGCGTGTAGCCATCGGGCGCGGCGTGGGAAGCGATCTCCATGCCGAGGTTGCTGCCCGCCCCGGCGCGGTTGTCCACCACCACCGGCTGACCTAGCTGCTTGCCCAGCCGCTCGGCCAGCGCGCGCGCAAAGATGTCCGTGGCCTGTCCCGGCGGAAAGGGCACGATCAGCTTGATGGGACGGTCGGGATAGGCGGCGTGGGCAACGGTGGCGGCCGTCGTCAATGCTGTTGCGGCGGCGATGAGGGCAAAGGGCTTCTTCAAGGGGCTCTCCTGGGTTATTGGTCTTATGTGTTGTGCCGGGTATGCGCATGCCGCGCAGTGCATGGGCATGACCGCACAGGGGAGAATTCTACGGGATGGCGCATCGCTTGCCGGCGGCCCCGTCACGCGCAAGCACTGGGCGGCCCTACTGCGGCAGCTCTATCGCAGCGATCCGTCGTATCGCCGGTAACCGCCAGCAGCGGCAGGCGGCTCCGTAGCCGGCTCAGCGCCTGTGGTCGAAGCGCCGCGCCAGCCGCTCGCCGCCGAACTGCACCAGCGTGACCAGCGCCACCAGGATCACGATCACGTTGAACATCACCGCGGTCTCGTAGCGCTCGTAGCCGTAGCGGATGGCCAGGTCGCCCAGGCCGCCGGCGCCCACCGCGCCGGCCATGGCCGATGAGCCAATCATGGCGATCACGCTGACCGTGGCGCCGCCGACGATGCCGGGCAGCGCCTCGGGCAGCAGCACGTGGCGCACGATGTGCCAGCGCCGGCAGCCCATGGCGCGCGCGGCCTCGACCAGGCCCGGATCGATCTCGTTCAGGCTGACCTGCGCGATCCGCGCAAAGAAGGGAATCAGGTGCACGCTCAGCGGCACCACCGCCGCCCACGTGCCCATGGTGGTGCCGACGATCAGCCGCGTCACGGGCAGCATCGCCACCAGCAGGATGATGAACGGGATCGAGCGAAAGGTATTGACCAGCGCCGACAGCGTGCGGTGCAGCCGCGGCCGCGGACGCAAGCCGCCCGGCGCGCTCAGCGTGAGCACGATGGCCAGCGCCATGCCGCACACGAACACCACCAGGCAGGCGGCGCTCACCATCAGCATGGTCTCGCCCAGCGCCTTTACGTACTTGTCAGCCATTGGCGGGAACATAAGCCTGTCTCTCGATATTGGCGCGCGCACTCGCGTACGACGCGTTGGCCGCATTGGCCGCATTGGCGGCATGAATGGCATTGGAAAACTCGCCGCCGGCCGGCACCGGCAACTCCAGCCGCAGCGGGCGCAACAGCGCCAGCGTGGCGGCGGCCTGTGGCTCGGCAAACACCTGCCACACCGTGCCCAGCTCCACCACGCGGCCTTGGTCGAGCACCAGCACGCGGTCGCAAGCCTGGCGGATCACCGCCATGTCGTGCGTGATCAGCACCACGGTCAGCCCAAGCTTGCGGTTGATATCGCGTAGCAGGGCCAGGATCGATTCGGTGGTCTCCGGGTCCAGCGCCGAGGTAGCCTCGTCGCACAGCAGGATCTCCGGCCGGTGCACCAGCGCGCGCGCAATGCCCACGCGCTGCTTCTGCCCGCCGGACAGCGTGGCCGGATAGACCTGCGCCTTGTCGGCCAGGCCCACCAGCTCCAGCAGCGCCATCACGCGCGGCACGATCTGCGCGCGCGGCACGCCGGCCACGCGCAAGGGCAAAGCCACGTTCTCGAACACGGTCTTGGCGGACAGCAAATTGAAATGCTGGAAGATCATGCCGATGCGCCGGCGCAGCGCTACCAGGCCGTCTTCCTCCAGTTCGCCCACATCCGCGCCATCCACGCGCACCTGCCCGGCGCTGGGACGCTCGAGCATGTTGATGGTCCGCAGCAGCGTGGACTTGCCCGCGCCGCTACGGCCGATGATGCCGAAGACTTCTCCGCGCGCCACCGTGAACGACACGGCCTGCAGCGCTGCCACCGGCGCGCCCGGGTAATGCTTGCCGAGATGCTCGAAGACGATATGCGGCAGGCTTGATTGCAGCGGGAGCGCTTGTGACACGATGAAGATCCTCCGGTAACGGCGAGAACAATGACATCAGAACGCCGGGATGACCGAGCCCTGGTACTTGGTCAGGATGAACTTGCGCACCTCATCCGAGTGGTACGCCTTGATCAACGGCGCCACCCACGGCGCAGCCTTGTCGCGCTCGCGCACGGCGATCACGTTCACGTACGGGTTGTGCTCCTTCTTCTCCACCGCAATGCCATCGCGCGTGGCGATCAGGCCGGCTTGGTAGGCAAAGGTGTTGACCACGGCGGCGGCGTCCACGTCAGGCAGCGAACGCGCCAGCACGACCGAGGCGCTTTCCACCAGGTCCAGCTTCTTGGGATTGGCCGTGATGTCACCCAGCGTGGCCGTGCCGGTGTACGGGTCGAAACCATCGCGCAGCTTGATCAGCCCATGGTCGCGCAGGATCACCAGCGCTCGGGTCTGGTTGCTCGGATCGTTGGGAATGCCCAGCCGCGCGCCCTGCGGCAGCGACTCCAGGGACTTGTACTTGCGCGAGTAAAAGGCGATCGGCGAGATCAACGTATCGGCCACCGCCGCGATCTTGTAGCCGCGCTGGTTGATCTGGTCGCGCAGGAACGGCTTGTGCTGGAACGCGTTGGCGTCGAGATCGCCGTTGTTCAGCGCCTCGTTAGGGCTGGCGGTGCCGGTGATCACGATCGGCTCCACGTTGAGGCCTTGCTTCTTGGCCACCTTGGTCACCACTTCCCAGATCTCTTCGTCCACGCCGCCGCGCACGCCTACCTTGATGGGCTTGTCGGCGGCCAGCGCCGGGGCGGCGCCGATGGCGAGCGCCGTCGTGGCGGCCAGGACCGTGGAGAAAATTGCGCGCAGGTTCATATGCCGTTCACCTCGAATGTTTGCTGGCGATGATTGAGTTGGCGGGATGCCAGGGGAACCAGTCTAGGCAGGCGACGGCATGCCGGTCCAAGAATAAAACCGCAGTAGCAAATCCGGAAAACCTGCCAGCGATTGGGCGGGCCTGCATGACTCGATAGGAAAACCGGGGCGCCAGACCGTATCATGCACACCTATTTTTGAATTCGCGCAAGAACAGAGGATGAAATGAGCAGAAGGAATCTGGCGCCGCTGTGCCTCGTGCTGAGTTGCAGCGCCGTGTTCGCGGCAGGTGGGCCATCGAGCGGGCCCGTAGCCATCAAGACGCCTGCGTCGCAGGAGGTATTCAAGACGCTGTGGAATGCCGAGATTCCGTCCTTCGTTGAATTCAAGGGCGAGCCGGTGGTCTTCGCGCTCAAAACGCAGGACCAATACCTGGTCACGCTGCCCTACGCCGCTCAGGCTGATGCGAGCAAGCTTCCGCGCACCAGCAGCGACGTGTTTGAATCCAGGCTGACGTGGATCGCAGCCACCACGCAAATGCTGGTGGCGGTGGTCAAGCTACCCGCAGGACAGTGGCCCACCGACGGCAAGGCGCCGGTGATACTTGCAGAAAGCACGCTTGCCATCGACCGGGATTGCGCATTGAAAGGAATGCCGAGCTCTGGCTCCGAGGACGGCCCGATGCCCAAGTCGCTCGAAGAATTGTTTGTCCCCGCGGCGACCGAGTCCACAAGAATCCTGCATTTCTTCAGGCTGGAAACTGGGTGGTCGGAATTCTATTCGGGCGGTGGCGGATCCTTTGCCGTCCAGCACATGCTCGAATGGTCATCCGACGACAGGTATCGCAAGGAGATCTACTGGCGGGCCTGCGCGCCTGCCAACTATTCTCAAATGATCGCCGGCGGCTGGAACCCGGACGGCACGCGTGGCCACAATGAATACGAGGGAAAATGGACGTGGCGCTTCACCAGGAAAGCGACGCCCTATCCGGCGTTGCTGCTGCAGCTGCTCGATGCCGACAAGAAGGGCAAGCCGGTGGCGAGCTGGAAGACGGCCTGGCAGGATGAGTCGCCGTACCGGGTGGACTACTACAACTTGAAAGCGCCAGACTAGCAACCGTGGCGACCGGGCGGCCAAGCATGCGCAACGAAGTATGCATATCCATGCGCCGAATTGTTCCTTCCGCGCGCAGGGCCGGCTGCGTAGAGTGACGGGTTTCAGTACGCCCGGCAAGCACACCGGCTACCTGTAAGCCACGCCCTTGCCCCGACCTACTTCAGGTACTTCCATCCGCCATTCTGGATCTGGACCAGCGCCGCTGCCCGCTTGTCGTAGCCAACATGGTCGGACCGGGACATCGTCGTCACGCCTTGGGTAGTCACGACACCGCTGGTGCGCTCCAGCGCGTCGCGCAGCGCAATGCGGAACGCCTCGGTGCCCGGCTTGCCCTTGCCAAGGGCGGCGGGAATCGCCGCACGCAGCACCAGGCCCGCATCCCAGACGTTGGCCGAGAAGATCGAGGCTGAGTTAGGGCCGTACGCGGCCTCGTAGCGCTTGACGAAATCCTGCGCGACGGGCCGCATCGGGCTGCCCGGCTCCAGCTGGTCCGCTACCAGCACCGGCCCGACCGCGAAGATCGCGCCCTCCGCATCCTTTCCGGCAACGCGCAGGAAATCCCGGTTGGCAATGCCGTAGGTCTGGTAGACGCGTCCTTTGTACCCGCGTTCGGTGAGCGTTTTCTGCGGCAGGGCGCCGGGTGTGCCGGATGCGGCGACAAGGACGGCGTCCGGCTTCGCGGCGATGATCTTCAGTGTCTGCGCCACCACGCTGGTGTCCGTGCGGACATATCGCTCCGTCGCCACGAGCTT
The DNA here is from genome assembly GCF_044627735.1 of Cupriavidus sp. CuC1. Taxonomy (NCBI): domain Bacteria; kingdom Pseudomonadati; phylum Pseudomonadota; class Betaproteobacteria; order Burkholderiales; family Burkholderiaceae; genus Cupriavidus; species Cupriavidus sp. CuC1. Next base: position 34,432 of record NZ_JBIUHC010000082.1, read on the forward strand.
GATGCCGGCCTTGTCCGCCAGCGGCTGGAGTGCGGACAGCCATGCGTCGCCATAGGCATCCGAGAAGCCCATGAATGCCAGCGTCCTCGTGCCGGCCTGTTGCATATGGCCAAGCGTGGCGCCGATCATCAGGTTCTCATTCTGGATCGCCTTGAATGCCCACCGTCGTTTCTCGTCCTGCGGCTCGACGATCTTGGCGCTGGCGGCCAGGCTCATCAGCGGCACCTTGGTCTCGGCGGCGACGTCGACCAGTGGAATGGTGGACGGCGTGACCGATGAGCCCATCACCACATCCACCTTGTGCTCATCCACCAGGCGGCGGAAATTGCGCACGCTGACGCTCGGATCCGAGGTGTCATCGAGGACGATGAAGTTCAGCTTCTGCCCTGCCACCTCCTTGGGCAGGAGGTCGATGGCACTCTTTGCCGGAATGCCCAGCGATGCCGCCGGACCGGTCAGGGACAGGGTCACGCCAACGTTGATATCGGCATGCGCCGGGCTTGCGGCCAAGGCGGCAATGGCAAGCATCGCTGCCATCAGTGAGCGGGTGGGATGGAACATCGTCTTGTCTCCTTGGAGGATCGCGGCCATCTGCGTGGCGCGTGTTGTGATGCTGTTGCCGGGCAGTGGCGCGCCACGGCGTCGCTCAGATGTCCAGTTCCAGCTCGGGCGTCAGCGCCCGGGAAACGCAAATCATGACGGCCGTGTTCGCCTCGCGCTCTTCGCCGCTCAGCACGTAGTCCCGGTGGTCCGCCTTGCCAGCCAGCAGCGGCACCTCGCAACTGCGGCACAGCCCCTCGCGGCAGGAGAAAGGCAACGGCACGCCGTTCTGTTCAAGCGTTTCGAGAATGGTGGCGCCGGCGGGCACGGTGAAGCGGCCGCCGTGCCGGTGCAGGACCACCGTGAAAGCGTGGTCCGCATCGGCATTGGCACCGGCCTGCTGCGGATCCGCGCCGAACCGCTCGAAATGCGTGGCGGCTCGCGGCACGCCCGCCGCGTCTGCCTTGGCGGCCACCGCATCCATCAGTGGCGACGGCCCACAGCAATACACGTGACTGCCTTCGGGCAGCGCGCCAAGAAAGGAGGAGAGGTCCGCCAGCGCGCCATGGCGCTCGTCATCGACATGCAGCTGCACCCTTTCCCCATATCCCGACAAGGCATCCAGGTAAGCCGCCCGCCGGCGCGAGCGCATGCAGTAGAGCAGCTTCCACGGCCTGTCGTTGGCCTCGCACCAGCGGATCATGCTGAGGATCGGCGTGATGCCGATGCCGCCGGCGATGAACACGTGCGCCGTGGCCGCCGCGTCGATGCCGAACAGCGAACGCGGCACGCTCACCTTGAGCGAGTGGCCCTCCTCGATCGCGTCATGCAGATACTGCGAGCCGCCGCGCGATGAAGGCGCAAGCCCCACGCCAAGGCAGTAGCGGTCGGTCTGCGCCGGGTCGTTGCACAGCGAGTATTGCCGGACGATGTTGCCGGGCAGGTGCACATCGATATGCGCACCCGCGGTGAACGCCGGCAAGGCACCGCCGCAGGGCCGGCGCAGCTCGATGCCGCGAACCCCTTCGGCCTCGGCGGTCACCCTGGATACGATCAGTTCGAGCATGCCGTGCTACCTCTGCGCGGACATCGCCGCCCTCTCGGCGGATGCCGCCGCTTCCTCTTCGAGCTTCTGGTTCACGGCCCAACGGAATTGGGAGAGCGCAGCGTCGATGGAGAACGGCATCATCTTGAAGCTGGGCTCAAGCTCAAGGCTTCTCTGTTGCGCCGAGATGATCTCGCGGTCCTCGGCGAACGCGGTGACCACGCTTTGATGAATCGACGCGGTGACTTCCGGCTTGTCGATGGCGAAGTTGTGCGGATGGGCGAAGAAGTAGTGCGTGGAGTTCTCGGTCTCCGGGGTGATCGCCTGGCAGCCGCGGAATTCGGCAGCGTCGACACGCACGCCTTCCGGCGCGCCCGTGCCGGTGGGAGACATGCCGGAATCCATCAGCAGGATGGCCGGAATCGTGAAGTTGTAGATATTCCAGCGGTCGACTTTACCGGGGTAGTCCTTCACGGCCTTGGCGAAGGCGGGCGCTTCGGTATTGATGGCCCAGCGCGTGATCCGCACACCGCCATCGATCCGCTCCACCTTGGGCTTGACGGCCGCATAGTCCTCGCTACCGCCCAGGGTGGTCGGATGCACGAAGGGCAGGTGCGAGAAATCGAGCAGGTTGTCGCAGATCAGCAGGTAGTTCACGTCGTAGTGGATATAGCCGTCCAGGCTGCGCCATTCGGGGTGATCCAGCCATTGCGTGTCCGGGATCAGCGACGGATCGGCCTGGTCGGGGTCGCCCATCCAGATCCACACCCAGCGGTGTTGCTCGACGATCGGGAACTTGCGCACCTTGGCCTGCGGCGCAATGCGTTCCTGCGCGGGGGCCTCGATGCATTTTCCCGCGCTGTCGAACTTCAGGCCGTGATACATGCAGCGGATGCAATCGCCTTCCCTGCGCCCGACGGACAGCGGCGCGCCGCGATGGCAGCAGCGATCCTCCAGCGCCACGATGCTGCCGTCTTCCTTGCGGTACATCACGACAGGGACACCGATGATGGTGCGGGAGAACATGCCTTCGCCGGGGATTTCCTTGTCCCAGCCGGCGACATACCAGGTGTTTTTGATAAACATGCGAAGTTCCTTGGAGCGATCTCTTTGCACCCGGGGTGGAAATTCAGGGCGCAGGTTGCCATGCCCGCATTGCGTAAGAGCCTTGCGTGTCGCGGACGTTAAAACTGGCAGGCCGGGCTAAAGCGCCGTGGCCTGGACAAGGGAGGTAATCAGGATGGCGGCAATGCGCCGTGCGGGCTGGGATGCGGGTGGCAACGTGTGCGTGCTTGCGGTGTCATGTCTTGTCTCCAGATGCGCTGACCCATCTCCGGGGTCCTTGACTGCAGAATAGATTTGGAGGAAACATGCGTCAACGTCATCCACCTAATAGCGAGAATGTACGCCATGCATGCAGACGAGCTGGACCTCAACCTCCTGACGGTGTTCGATGCGATGCTGCGGGAGCGCAGCGTGACCAAGGCCGCGCAAGAGCTGGGCCTGACGCAAAGCGCGATGAGCCACGCGCTGAACCGGCTGCGAGCCTTCTTCGACGACCAGTTGTTCGTCAAGACGCCGGCGGGCATGATGCCCACGCACAAGGCGGAGGAGCTGACCGAGGCTATAGTCGGCGTGATGGCCACGGTGCGCCAGCAGGTGTTGTCGCAGTCCCGCTTCGATCCGCAGGCGGCGCGGCGCACGTTCAACCTGTGCATGACCGATATGGGCGAGCTGGTCTTCCTGCCGCCGCTCATCAGCAGGCTGCGCCGCGAAGCACCGCACTGCACGCTGCGCACGCTGCAGGTCCCGCTCCAGCAGATCGAAGGCATGCTCGGCACGGGAGAAGCCGACCTGGCGCTGGGATCGATCCGCGCCGCACCGGAAGGCTTGTTCCAGCAGCGCCTCTTCATGCATTCGTTCGTGACGATCGTGAGCGTGCGAAACCATGAAGTGGGCGAGGCCCTGACGCTCGAGCAGTTCCAGCGCATGCCGCAGATCGTGGTCACCCTGTCAGGGCGCGCCAGCGCGGCTTACGACAGCGCGTTCGACGACCATGGCATCAAGCGCAATATCTACCTGTCGACGCCGCACTTCCTGGTGGTGCCGTTGCTGATGGAGCAGCAGCCAGACCTGATCGCCACGGTGCCGCTGGAACTCGCCAACGTCTTCGCCCGCTACGGCACGGTGCGCGTGATGCAGCCGCCGGTGGCACTGCCGGAATTCGCCATCAAGCAGCATTGGCATCCGCGATTCCACCACGACCCGGCCATCATCTGGCTGCGCGAGCTGGTGAAGCGCACCTTCGAACACTATCCACGGGTCTACGATGGCGAGGACGAGGCAACTGCGCCGCCGCCACCAAAGCCATCCCGGCGCGTGGCAAAAGGTAAGTGAGCGGCGGCTAGCCGTTCCCCGCGACGGCTTCCATCGGCTCCATCGGCTCCATCGGCTCCATCGCGCCAAAGCGCCACGATAGCCGCCGCGCCGCCTGCAACAGCGTCCTGGCCGTCGCGCCATCGGTGCTGCTGTCGAAGCTGGCCGACGTGCCGATCAGGGCAATGACAAGCGCGATGCTGCCGGTGTGGTCGAACACCGCGGCAGCGAGCGTGTCGATGCCGGGCACCGGCTTGCTCAGCGCATTGTCGATCCGCCGCGCGCGGATCTGCGCCAGCCGGGCAGCATATGCCGGCGCAAGCGCCTCGCCTGCGCCACCGTCCGGTTCGACGACTTCCGCCTTGGGCACGCCCGCCAGCCGCAGCGCATCCTGGTCCAGCAGGCCCATCAGCACGTGCGCCGGCAGGTGCGCCGCAAATAGCCTGCCGATCGCCGTATTGACCAGCGACAGTACGGTGCCAACCCGCAAGCTCACGTGCTGCGGCCGCGCCGCCTCCTCCAGCCGCACCACCGTCGGCCCGAGCGGGCCAAGGACCGCCATCGCCACGCTCAGGCTCGTCGTGCCGGCCAGCTCGATCACTTCGGGCTCGGCCTCGCGCGTTGGCGAAAGCCGTTGCAGGGCCACCAGCCCGAGCTCCAGGCCGAGGGGGCCGGACAGGAAATTGCCTGCCGCGTCCCGCGCCAGCAAGCCGATCTTTTGCAGGCTGACCAGATGCGGGAACGCCTTGGCGGGTGCCATGCCGGCCGCGCGGGCGAGGTCGCGCAAGGGCAGCGGCCGCCCGGCCGCCACCAGCGCGGCAAGCAACTGGCCGGTGTTGTCCAGGGACTGGATGCCGCGCTGCGGTTTGGCGGCTTCGCCCTGGCTGTCGTCGATTGGCATGGGGGCTGGTGTCATTCGGAAGGCTCGGCGATGGCGTCACGGATGGCAGCGGCGGTGTCGAGCAGTGCGACAGCCACGGGGCCCCGCCAGTCCACATCGATGGTGCCGGTCGATCCCACCACCGTCAGCGCCAGGCGCAGCCGGCCGCTGGCGTCCAGCACCGGCGCGCTGAGACTGCTGACGGCGGGGCTCGGTGCGTCGATGCTGCGCTCGATGCCGCGCTCGCGGATGGCGGCGAGGGTGGCATCGAAGGCGGTGGCGTCGATGGCGGGCGTGTCGCCGGCGTGCTGTTGCTCCCAGATCGCCTGCCATTGCGCGGGCGCAAGGAACGCGCAGAACACGCGGCCGGTTGCCGTTGCCGACAGCGACATCACCGTGCCGACGTGCAGGTTCACATGCAAGGGAGAGCCGGCGTGCTCGTAGCGAACGATGGTGGGGCCCTGCGGCCCGGCGGCGCAGATCGCCACGCTGAACCCGCACGACCCGGCCAGCGCGGCCACCAGCGGCACTGCCGCCCGGTAGGCGGGATCGTGGTCCAGGTACAGCATGCCGAGCTGCAGCGCCAGCGGGCCCGGCTCGTAGCGCCCGGACAGGTGGTCGCGCTTGATCAGGCCAAGCCGCACCAGGCTGACGAGGTAAGTGTGTGCTTGCGCGGGCGCAATCTGCACGCTGGCGGCGAGGTCGGCCAGGGTCATCGGCATACGGACATCGGCCAGCGCCCGCAGGAAGCGGCCACCAACTTCCACGCTCTGTATGCCGCGCTGCGCTTTTTCCTCGCCGCCGCTATCCGTCGTGTTGTTCGCCGCGTTGTCCGCCGTGTTGGCCTCTGATCGCGCTGATCGTGCTGGTCGTGGCATTCGGCCCCCGCTTGAAAACCCAGATAGTAATCGACCCGGCGCCATCCACCTTGCCAGACCGAGGGTTTCCCCTTGGATTTCCGTGCCTTATTTGTGCTTTATTTGTCGCTTACCCGCCTCACCCCGTGAATTAGTCAAAAACAACATGCTTTGTTATTGACTAATTTTGGCAGGATTCCTAAGATGACCTTACCCCGATACCGGTGCAGCTATAGAGTGAATACGGGGCGAGACAGTCCCCGCTATGCAGTGATCCGCTCCGGCGCCTGCTGTCTCGTCTTTTCCCCACGCAAGACAAAAGAGAAGAGGCAAGCATGAGCAAGGCATTCGCATCCCAGGCCGACCTGGAAGCCAAGAAAGTCACCTTCACCCAACTCTCCGAGAACGCTTACGCGTACACCGCCGAGGGCGACCCCAATTCTGGCGTGATCATCGGCGACGATGGCGTGCTGATTGTCGACACCACCGCCACCCCCGCCATGGCGCAGGACCTGATCGCCAGGATCCGCTCGGTCACCGACAAGCCCATCAAGTACGTGGTGCTCTCGCACTACCACGCGGTGCGCGTGCTGGGCGCATCGGCTTACTTCGCCGAAGGCGCGCAGCAGATCATTGCCAGCCGCGGCACCTACGAAATGATCGTGGAGCGCGGCGAGGCCGACATGAAGTCGGAGATCGAACGCTTCCCGCGCCTGTTCGCCGGCGTGGAGACCGTGCCGGGCCTGACCTGGCCGACGCTGGTGTTCGAGAAGGAAATCACGCTGTACCTCGGCAAGCTCGAAGTCCGCATCGCGCACCTGGGCTCGGGCCATACCAAGGGCGATACCGTGGTCTGGCTACCTTTGCAGAAGGTGCTGTTCTCCGGTGACCTGGTGGAATACGACGCCGCCTGCTACTGCGGCGACGCGCAGCTCGAGCAGTGGCCGGCCACGCTCGACGCCCTGCAGGCACTGGGCGCCGAGAAGCTGGTTCCCGGCCGAGGCCCTGCCCTGACCAACCCGGAAGAGGTCAAGAAGGGCATCGAATACACCAAGGACTTCGTCACCACGCTGTTCCAGGCCGGCAAGGAAGCCGTGGTGGACCGCCTGGACCTGAAGAGCGCGATGGCGCATACGCGCAAATCGATGGACCCGAAGTTCGGCCACGTCTTCATCTACGAGCACTGCCTGCCGTTCGACGTGTCGCGTGCCTTCGATGAAGCCAGCGGCATCCAGCATCCGCGCATCTGGACCGCGCAGCGCGACAAGGAAATGTGGGCCGCGCTGCAAAACTGAAGGCCAATCGCCGCATAGATGGAATGGCCGTACCGAGTGGATGGAGACACAGGCATGAGCAACGACTACCAGAACCTGTCATTTGCGTATCAGCCTTGCCGCGAGCAAGGGCAGGAACACACTGGCAACCCGCATCCCGTCATCGTCGTAGGGGCCGGCCCGGTGGGCCTGGCCACCGCGATCGACCTGGCCCAGCACGGCGTGCCGGTTGTGCTGGTGGACGATGACTGCACGCTGTCGAGCGGATCCCGCGCGATCTGCTTTGCCAAGCGCACGCTGGATGTCTTCGACCGGCTCGGCTGCGGCGATCCCATGGTGGCCAAAGGCGTGTGCTGGCACGTCGGCAAGGTCTTCGTGCGCGACGAGCAGGTCTACACTTTCGACCTGCTGCCGGAGGCCGGCCACCAGCGGCCCGCCTTCATCAACCTGCAGCAGTATTACGTCGAAGGCTTCCTGCTCGACCGCGCGCGCCAGTTGCCCAACCTGGAGATCCGCTGGAAGCACAAGGTGACGGGCATCGAACAGTGTCACGCCGGCACGCCGGACGCGGCCGTGGTGCTCACCGTCGACACGCCGGACGGCCCCTATGCGCTCACCGGGCGCTATGTGGTGGCGGCCGATGGCTCGCGCAGCCCGCTGCGCAACCTGCTGGGCCTCGACAGCAAAGGCCGCACGTTCAAGGATCGCTTCCTGATCGCCGACGTGAAGATGGAAGCGGAATTCCCGACCGAGCGCTGGTTCTGGTTCGACCCGCCCTTCCATCCGAACCAGTCCGTGTTGCTGCACCGCCAGCCCGACAATGTCTGGCGCATCGACTTCCAGCTCGGCTGGGATGCCGATCCCGTGCTGGAGAAAACGCCGGAGCGCGTGATTCCGCGCGTGCAGGCGCTGCTTGGCCCGGATGCAAAATTCGAGCTGGAATGGGTCAGCGTCTATACCTTCTCCTGCCTGCGCATGGACAGCTTCCGCCACGGCAACGTGTTGTTCGCCGGCGACTCCGCGCATGGCGTCTCGCCGTTCGGCGCGCGTGGCGCCAACAGCGGCGTGCAGGATGCGGAGAACCTCGCGTGGAAGCTGGCCTACGTGCTCCAGGGCCACGCGCCGGACAGCCTGCTCGATACGTATGCGAGCGAGCGCGAGTATGCCGCCGACGAGAACATCCGCAACTCGACGCGCTCGACGGATTTCATCACGCCGAAGAGTGCCGTGAGCAAGGTGTTCCGGGATGCCGTGCTGGAACTCTCGAAGAAGCATGCGTTTGCGCGGCAGCTGGTCAATAGCGGACGGTTGTCATTGCCATCCGTACTGCGCGATTCGCCGCTCAACACGGCCGACACCGACGACTTTGCGGGTGCCATGGTGCCGGGCACGGCTTGCGTCGATGCGCCGGTCTCCGGTGAGCAAGGCCAAGGCTGGCTGTTGCCGAAGCTTGGCGGGCAATTCACCGCCCTGGTATTCGGCACGCCCGACGCCGAGAGCCTGGCCGCATTGCAAAAGCTGCTGCACGGCACGCTGCCACTCAAGCTTGTCGTGGTCAGCGCGGATAGGGCGTGCGCCGCATTGCCCGGCATATCGGTGCTGCACGACACCGAGGGCCTGGCGGCACAACGCTACGACGCGCGGCCCGGCACGCTCTACCTGATCCGCCCCGACCAGCATGTGTGCGCGCGCTGGCGGCAGGTCGACATCGCCGGCGTCCAGCGGGCCATGTCACGCGCGACCGGTAACGAGCAGGGCACGCAAGCCGGCGCTCCGGCAGCGCAAGCGGCCGCCCCGGTGGCTGCATGAATCCCGCTGGGACAGTCCGAATCAGAGAGACAGCAATGGCACTCAACACCCACCCCAACCTGGCGCGCGCCGATGACTTCTACGAAGCCCTGATCGACATGCACCGCGATCTCGACGACGGCCAGAGCCAGGCGGCCAATGCGCAACTGATCCTGTTGCTCGCGAACCATATCGGCGACCACGACACGCTCATCGCCGCCATGCAGCTCGCGCGGCAGGGCGCGGCGCAGGAGATCAGCGCACAAGCCTGATTACGGCGGGCGCTGCCCGCGCCCTCTTTCACTCGTTGCCAATACGCGCCAGACGTCGGCATCCAGGGCCCCGCCGGGCCCGCGTTCCCGGAGACAATCCATGACCTATCCCTCTGCAGGGGCCATCGCGCCCCCGACTTCTGCTGCCCGCGACGAAGACGCGCTCTATCGAAAGATCTGGCTGCGCATCATCCCGTTCCTGTTCGTCTGCTACGTCATCTCCTTCCTGGACCGGATCAACATCGGTTTTGCCCAGTTGCAGATGAAGCAGGACCTGGGCTTCAGCGATGCGATGTACGGGCTGGGTGCCGCCGTGTTCTATGTGGGCTACGTGCTGTGCGAGGTGCCCAGCAACATGCTGCTGGCCCGCTTCGGCGCGCGCCGCACCTTCACCCGCATCATGTTGCTGTGGGGCCTGGCATCGGTCGGCATGATGTGGGTGTCCACGCCCACGCACTTCTATACGCTGCGCTTCCTGCTGGGCGTGTTCGAAGCCGGCTTCTTCCCCGGCATCGTGCTGTACCTGACCTACTGGTTCCCGGCGCGGCGGCGCGCTGCCGTGATGGCCATCTTCTTCGCGGGCGTTGCCGTGGCCGGCGTGCTGGGCGGGCTGGTGTCGGGCTGGATCATGCGCGACATGGCCGGCGTGCTCGGGCTCTACGGCTGGAAGTGGATGTTCGCCATCGAAGGCGCACCAGCCATCGTGCTCGGGCTGATCGCCGCCGTCTTCCTGGTCGACGGGCCGCAGCAAGCTAACTGGCTCACCGACAAGGAGAAGGCATTGCTTGCCGCGCACAATGGCCCAGCCGGACGGGCCACGCACGCGCACTCGTTCAGCGCGCTCATCGAGGCGCTGCGCAATCCCCGCATCTACCTGTTTGCGTTCATCTACTTCGCGCTGACATGCGGCTCGCTGACCTTGAGCTTCTGGATGCCGTTGATGATCCGGGACTTCGGCATCACCGACGTGATGTCGATCAGCCTCTACTCCGTCATCCCGAATGCGATCGGCGCCGTCGGCCTGATCCTGATTGCCCGCCACTCCGACCGGCGCGGCGAGCGGCATCGCCACTTCGTAGCCTGCACGGTTGGCGGCGCGCTGGCACTGGCGCTGCTGACCCTGCACCTGCCCAGCTTCGCGGCAATGCTCGCGCTGCTGTCCGCCGCGTGCGTGCTGATCTTTGCCGCGCTGCCGATCTTCTGGTCCTTGCCGCCTAGCCACCTGCCTGCGCATACCGCGGCTACCGGCATTGCCTTTATCAGCAGCATCGGCATTACCAGCGGCATCGTCAGCCCGTGGGTCATCGGGCAGATCAAGACGCACACCGGCAGCATGGACAATGCGTTGTATCTGTTGGCGGGGTTGCTGGTAGCTAGTGGCATCGCCATGTGGGTTGGGGTGCCGAGGGGCGAGTCGCGGCATCCTTCGATATAAGGTTCATGCCGGTTCCCGTCGTTTAGAAGAGATGGCTGACGCCGCATGATGCATGTCCGGCACTACCCGTGCGCGCGGGTCTAGTGTCCCATTCCGTTGTTAACGGATCTATATTTTTGCAGGATGGTGGTATCGACGAACCGGAGATGCCAGCATGCCAATGGGACGACTTCGTCGCTCACTACAAGCAGAAATGCAAGTCATTCGATTGGGCTGCCTCCGCTGATTCGATCCTTGCCGAGCTCAGTAGACGTTGTGAGCGAATCAGCGGAACAGGACACTGTCTAGCCCGCTGACGCGGGGGTGTCTCTTGTGGGCGGGGTTTTGATGCTTCTAGCTGCTGGCGCGGCTGTACGGGGTTGGCCGTTTACACACGTGTGAGATGTCACTTTTCTTTACTCGTAAAGAGGGTGGAGACAAAAGAAAGAAAGACCTATTCTTCCTAAACTG